>JAYSZC010000062.1:0-16203 GCA_043738235.1 Lewinellaceae bacterium
GCGTTTCAGGGCGAGCATTATGCGTACGGTGCCTATTTGTCGCCCCTGTATTCCCCCGAACTGCTGGGCGATTCGCCGCACAGCTGGTTTGGCCCGAAACCCGGCTGGTGGCCGTCTTTTTTGCCTTTTTCGCCGGCGTTGCTGATTTTATGGGCGCCGGGTTTGTTTCGGCTCACCTGCTATTACTACCGGGGCGCGTACTATAAGGCGTTTTTCCTCGACCCGGCGGCCTGCTCTGTTTCCGAATCAAAAAAACGGTACACCGGCGAGCGCTCATTCCCTTTGTTCCTGCAGAATATACACCGCTACTTCGTGTTTATCGCGCTGTTCTTTTTGCTCATTCTGACCTATGATGTCTGGGTGGCGATGTGGCATGTCGATCCTATGACCGGCACAAAATCATTCGGCATCGGGGTAGGCACGATTGTGCTGGCCACCAATGTAGTTTTGCTGAGCAGCTACACCCTGGGCTGTCATTCGCTGCGCCACGTGGTGGGTGGCATGGTCGACCGCCTGTCGGGTTCTCCGGTGCGGCACAAAGCCTATATGTGCGTCACCTGTTTCAACCGCAAGCACATGCTCTGGGCCTGGTTGAGTTTATTTTCGGTCGCATTTTCCGATATTTATATCCGCTTGTGCTCTATGGGGGTGTGGACGGATTGGAGGATTTTTTAGTGGAAGTAGGTTTATGGGTTTATAAGTTTATCAGAATAATCCAAGCCTTAACTATAAACAATAAACCCATAAACCTATAAACCCATAAACCTTTTATCAACCCTTATCAACGTCAAAAATGACAAATTACGATACCCTGGATTACGACGTGTTGGTGATTGGCGCAGGTGGCGCCGGACTTCGGGCAGCCATTGAGGCTTCGGCGCACGGCGTTTCGGTAGGTTTGATTTGCAAATCTTTGCTGGGAAAAGCACATACCGTGATGGCCGAGGGCGGGGTGGCCGCTGCATTGTCCAATGTAGATGAACGGGACAACTGGAAAGTCCATTTTACGGACACGATGCGGGGCGGGCAATACCTCAACAATTGGCGCATGGCAGAATTACACGCCAAGGAAGCCCCCGAGCGGGTGCGCGAACTGGAATCCTGGGGCGCCTTGTTCGACCGCACCAAGGACGGAAAAATACTACAGCGGAACTTCGGTGGACATAAATACCCGCGCCTGGCGCATGTCGGCGACCGCACCGGACTGGAGATGATTCGTACGCTCCAGGATCACGGTATTCACCTCGGTATGCAGGTACACATGGAATTTACCATCATCACCCTGCTCAAAGATGGCGACCGGGTGGTGGGTGCATTCGGATACGACCGGGAGCGGGGAAGATTCAAGGTTTTTCGCGCCAAAGCGGTGGTGATGGCTACCGGCGGCGTAGGCCGGGCCTATAAAATTTCCAGCAACAGCTGGGAATATACGGGCGACGGTCACGCGCTGGCCTACCAGGCCGGAGCCGATTTGATAGACATGGAATTTTTACAATTTCACCCCACGGGTATGGTGTGGCCGCCCAGCGTGCAGGGTATTCTGGTGACGGAAGGTGTGCGGGGAGAAGGCGGGATTTTGCTGAATAAAGAGGGTCGCCGCTTTATGTTCGACGACATACCGGACTTGTATCGCAACCAGACGGCGGACAACGAAGAAGAGGGCTGGCGGTACACGCAGGGCGACCGGCAGGCCCGGCGACCGCCGGAGTTGCTGACCCGCGACCATGTGGCGCGTTGTATTGTCCGGGAAATAAAAGCAGGCAGGGGAAGCCCGCACGGCGGCGTTTTTCTCGATATTTCATGGATCAAGGAAAAAATTCCCAACGCAGCCGATCTCATCCGGAAAAAACTGCCGAGCATGTACCACCAGTTTATCAAACTGGCAGACATCGACATCACCAAAGAGCCGATGGAGGTAGGTCCCACGACGCATTACATGATGGGCGGCATCAAAGTAGACGCCGATTCCCAGATGTCCACCGTGCAGGGGCTTTTTGCAGCAGGCGAATGCGCAGCGGGTTTGCATGGCGCCAACCGGCTGGGCGGCAATTCGCTGTCCGACTTGATTGTATTCGGGAAACGCGCCGGTGAACACGCGGCTGTTTTTGCCAAACAAAACGGACATGGTACGATCGACGACGTAGCCATTCAATCCGCTGTAAACCAGTCCGTTGCAGCATTTGAACGCACAGAAGGCGACAACCCTTTCCAGGTGCAGTTCGATTTGCAGGAAATGATGCAGGACTTAGTCGGTATCGTTCGGACAGAAGCGGAAATGTTGCAGGCGCAAGCGGCGCTCGGCAGATTGCGCGAACGAGCCGCCCGCGTGCGCGTGATCGGCAACCGCGAATACAACTCCGGCTGGCATACCGCCCTCGATTTGCAAAATCTGCTAACCGTTTCGGAAGCCATTACGCTGGCTGCCCTGCACCGGAAAGAAAGCCGGGGCGCGCATTTTCGCGATGATTATCCCAATAAGGAAGCCGCGTACGGCGCCTTTAATTTGGTTATCAAAAAGACCGCCGAGGGGCAAATGGAAATACAACAGCAGCCGATTCAGGAAATACGACCCGACCTCCAACAAATTATTGAAGAAATGAAATAACAGCCATGGCAACAGCAACTTTTACGATATACCGGGGCAACTCGTCCGAAAGTGGCACATTTGAAACCTATTCCACCGAAACCACCGAAGGTATGGTGGTGCTCGATGCCGTGCACAAAATACAGGCGGAGCAGGCCAATGATCTTTCCGTGCGCTGGAATTGTAAAGCCGGAAAATGCGGCTCCTGTTCGGCAGAAATCAACGGAAAACCCAAACTCATGTGTATGACACGGCTCAGCGATTTACCATTGGACCAACCGGTGCTGTTGCAGCCCATGAAGGCTTTTCCCCTGATAAAGGACTTAGTGACGGATGTTTCGTGGAATTTTGAGGTGAAGAAAAAGATAAAAAAATTTAAACCCCGGCCGCCAGATGCGGCAGACGGCAGCTGGCGCATTGCACAGCAAGACGTGGAACGGGTGCAGGAATTCAGAAAATGTATCGAATGTTTTTTGTGCCAGGACGTATGCCACGTACTGCGGGAACACCAGATGCACAATGAGTTTATCGGCCCGCGCTTTCTGGTGTATACGGCTGCCCTGGAAATGCACCCTTTAGATGTGGAAGACCGCGTACCTGCCTTGAAAAACGAAGACGGTATCGGCCTGTGCAATATCACCAAATGCTGCACGACGGTCTGCCCGGAAGACATTCAAATCACAGACAATGCTATCATACCGCTGAAAGAAAGAGTGGTGGACCGTTATTACGATCCGCTGTTCTGGCTGATGCGGCTGTTTAGAAAGGGTTGATGGGTTTATAAGGGTTGATGAGGTTTATAAGGGTTGATGAGGTTGATATACATCCACTCGAAAAAAGTGAAATCGCTTCATTTCCGAGCGCATGTATATCAACCTCATCAACCCTTATAAACCTCATCAACCCCTATAAACCCATCAACCAATCAACCACCTACACACTATGTTCCAACTCAAACCTATTTCCAAACAGGGTATTCCGGAGGCTTTGCAAAAAGCCGAGCGCTACCGCCTGCTCAATGAGCCGCGCCTGGCAGCCAGTATATGTCAGGACATATTAGACGTGGAACCGGATAACCACCCGGCGCTGATAACCATGTTGCTGGCTATTACCGATCAGTTTGCCGATAAAACGGCCACGATCAATGCCGCCCGGCAACTCATTCCTTTGCTGACCGATAAATATGAACACCATTATTATTCGGGCATCATCTGCGAGCGGCAGGGCAACGCCATTCTGAGCCGCAGAACGGCAGGCGACCATTTTGCCGCGTACGAATGGCTGACCGATGCGATGGAACATTATGAAAAGGCAGAAACCGTACGTCCGGCAGGAAATGACGACGCTATCCTGCGCTGGAATACCTGTGCCCGCCAAATCATGAGCCATCGGCTGCAACCCAGGCAGGAACAGCATGTGGAACCGTCGCTGGAATAGCGGGTTGAAGGTTTATGGTTTATACGTTGCCACTCTATAAACTAAGCAGTTGCAGACATCTAATTTGTTCAATTTTAATGCCTGTAAATTTAATTTTATGCGAAACCTGAAACAGCTCTTTTGGTTTGTTATTGTTTACTGCGCATGCAATCAGCAGAAAACAAACAAACAGGAGGAAATTAAAACTGATTCCACTTCGTCTCCTTATGGCGTTCTTTGCGCCCCTGAAGTAATAGACAAATCCTGGTATGCATCAGGAAAGAAAGCCCCATTTTTCAGTGGGCTTGATGGAATTCATTTTCCAATTTCGACAAAAAATAAGGAATCGCAACGATACTTTGAGCAGGGGCTTATGCTCTCTTTTGGTTTCAATCACGCCGAGGCAGGTCGTTCATTTTATGAAGCGGCACGACAAGATTCATCTTGTGCCATGTGCTGGTGGGGGTTTGCTTATGTTTTAGGGCCGAACTACAACGCAGGAATGGAGAAAGATAATTTTCAACGAGCCTATGATGCGGTTCAAAAAGCCAAATCACTTTCTGCCGCTTGCACACAAAAAGAAAAAGATTTGATTGAGGCATTAACCTGTCGCTATTCAACAGATACAACCGTTGCTCGTTCGTCGCTTGATTCATCGTATGCTGCTGCAATGCGAAAAGTTTATAAAAAATATCCCTCCGATGTAACGCTTGCTTCACTTTTTGCCGAGTCGCTTATGGATATGCATCCTTGGAACTTGTGGAATGCAGATGGAACACTTCAACCATGGACGCCTGAAATTATAGATGTGCTTGAAAAATGTTTACAAATGGAACCCGGTCATGCAGGCTCCAATCATTTTTATATTCATGCAATGGAAATGTCACAACATGCCGAAACAGCTTCGGCAAGCGCCGACTTACTGCGAGATTTGATACCGGGTTCGGGGCATCTTGTACACATGCCTTCTCATATTTACATCCGAACAGGGCGTTATCATGACGGGGTGATTGCCAATCAAAAAGCGGTATTGGTTGACAGCTTATATACAGAAGCCTGTCATGCGCAAGGCACTTATCCACTTGCCTATTATCCCCACAACTATCATTTCCTGGCGGCATGCGCTACAATATGTGGTGAGAGCCAAATTGCGATGGAAGGAGCGTTTGCCACAGCCAACCATGCCCATAAAAAATTATTGCGTGATCCGGCATGGGCCACATTGCAACATTACTATACCATTCCCTGGTATGTGGAAGTAAAACTTGGTTTGTGGAAAGACATTCTTAATGCCCGTTCACCTGAAAAGGATTTAAAATATCCATTTATAATTTGGCATTATGCGCAAGGAATGGCCATGCTTGCACAAAACAATGTTCCGGAAGCAAAAATGCACCTTGCCGAAATGAAGACCATCATGACAGATACAACGATAAAAGATTTAAGTATTTGGGGAATAAACAGCGTGTTTGATTTATGCGTGATTGCTTCTAATACATTGGACGGGGAAATTTGTGCGAAAGAAAAAAATTTTTCCAAAGCAATTTCACTATTGAAGGAAGCTGTCGCAAAGGAGGATGCCTTGAATTATAATGAACCGCCCGATTGGTTTTTTTCTGTTCGCCATCATTTAGGCGCCGTATTAACAGAAGCCGGGAAATTTCAGGACGCGGTAAAAGTGTATGAGGAAGATTTGAAGGTTTATCGTGAAAATGGATGGGCGTTAAAAGGTATGATGAATGCTTTTGAAAAACTTGGAGACAAAAAGAATTATGATAAAACCAAGCTCCGATTTGACCGGGCATGGAAATATGCCGACATTAAAATTGGCTCTTCAAGAATATTGTAGCCGTAACCCATAAACCTACCTCACACTATCCGGCTCCGTTTTTTTCCGCAATAAAATATACTCAAAATTACCCGGATCGGTTTCTACTGAGTCCAGGTAATATTGAGCGTTCAGGTAACCAATGCCGATAATAGAATCGCGTTGTACAGGGTTGATCGCCTCCAGCCAGCGAAAGTCGGGCACCACGGCGCTGTCCAGCAAAGCTTCCCGCATAAAAGATCGACGCAGGTCGGAATTGCTGAGATCGACCCCGCGTAAGTCGGTGCCGTAGAGGGAGGCGCCGCGAAAGTCCACTTCCGTGATAAAAGTTTCCCGCAAATCCGTTTCACTCAGGTTGGCTTTGCGCAGATCGGTACCGGCCAGAATGGCGCCGCTCAGGTCGGCTTTATTCAGGTCAGCGCCGGCAAGGCGGGCGCCATTCAGATTGGCTTTACTCAGATCGGCATTCCGGAGGTTGATGCCTTCCAGAAATTCACCAGCCAGCGCTGCGCCCTGAAGTTCGGAAAAGGAAAAGTCGGCGGACTGAAAAATACGCCGGAGCGTGCCGTTATCAACTTCACTGCTGAGGATAGAAAGCAACAATTGTCCGCGTTCAGGGCTGATTTCCTGCGCGATCAGCGAGTCGCTTTCCAGGTAACGGTAGGGTTTTAGTCCGCTGCTCAGCGCAATGATCCGGCCCACCAATTGCGGGGATAAATCTCGGGCGCCCTTTTGTCCGATATCGTCTTTCAGTTCCTTATCGAGGGCATCCAGCAAATTGCCCATCAACAGGATCAGTGCGCTGCGGCGCTCGGCTTCCTGCAGGTAGGTTTGTTGTGTGAGGCGTATGTTCTGATTGGTGAGCAGTTCATTTTGCTGGGTGAGCAATTTGTTTTGGTTGTACAAAAGCAAGGTGCCCAGCAGTCCGCCGAAACCGACAAAAAGCGTTTGAAAAACCATCACAATCCAGCGCCGGAAATTCATCCAGGAATGCCAGGCAAACAGTTTAGCAAACAGGACATTGAAGGTTGTTTCGGCTGTTTTGAAATCTTTTTCCCAGATATTCATAAACAATACCTGCGCCAAGCCCTTCACCTGACTCAGATCGGCATCTGTGACACCGAACAGGCGTTTGAGTACCGCTTCTTTATTCTGAACAATGACAAAAGCGAGCACAGCAGCCAGCAGAATCAGCGCAATGAACCCGATAATCAGATAAGGCAGGTATAATTCCAGCGTATGCAATCCCACCAGGGCTATGATGGCGCCCAGCAGCACACCCAGCAGCAGTGCAACAATGGTGCGCGACCTGATGTCTAATTGCCTGGATGGACTATGTTCTTTTTCAGGTTGTTCCATGAAGCAAATGTAGGATTATTTCTCTGGCTGCGATATTTGAGGCATTACTTCAAATTTGACATAACTTCGCGGTTGAAATAACACTGTATACATGACGGATTTATCTGAAAAAATGAAGGGATTTGTTTTTAACCTCGATGGAGTAATCGTTGATACCGCCAAGTACCACTATATCGCCTGGCGCCGGCTGGCAGATGAGATGGGGGTCGACTTCCCACCCGAACAACACGAGCACCTGCGAAGCCTGAGTCGAATGGAAAGTTTGGAAAAAATCCTCGAATGGGGAGGATTGTATATGACGGAAGCCGAAAAACTGCACTGGGCCGATGTAAAAAACAACTGGTATCAAGGCCTGATTGCCAACATGACTCCCGAAGAGGTTCTCCCGGGCGTTGTACCTTTCCTGGATGAGGTGCGCAACAGTGGCGGACGAACGGCGCTCTCCTCCGCTTCCCGGAATGCCTGGGCTGTTTTAAAATCCACCCGACTGGAATCCTATTTTGATGTGATCCTGGATGGTAGTGCCGCACGAAAGGCCAAACCGCATCCCGAATGTTTTTTACTGGCCGCTGCAGCGCTTCATTTGGCGCCATCCGAATGTATCGTATTCGACGATGCCGTACTTGGCGTACAGGCAGCCCGTATCGGCGGGTTCCATATTGTTGGCATTGGCAAACCCGAACACCTTCCCGATGCCGAATTTGTGATTCCCGGGTTTGCGGATTGTCACCTGCCGGATATTCTGGAGGCTGTCGAAAAAATGACGGCGGTGGGGTGAGACGCGTGAGACGTGAGACGTGAGACGTGAGACGTGAGACGTGAGAGCATCCCGCTTGGCAGTGTTGATGGTTTTAGGATGGGTATTTCAGGCCTGTAAATTGCCAAAGGACCAAAATACCAACTATTGCCCAAGGCGAAGCACCCTAAACACGAAACACCATACACTAAACACCAAAAAATGCAACAACCATTCCATCACTTAACTTTTCGATTATTGATGAAAGTCAATATTTTTATCGGCATCGTTTTACTTGCATTGATTTACCTCACATGTAAAGGTTTCCAAAAAGATAAAACACCAGATATGTCGGCTGCTGCACCATTTTCGACAGCGCCCCCACCGGATGCAAGCAGGGTATTGAAGGTACTCGGTGAACGCCCGGATTCAACCGGTTCCATACAGTTCAGCGAGCCGCCGCCGCGCGTAAATGTGCCCTGGGACAAAGTAGCCCAACCCAGTACCAGTCGCCGGGCATTTATGACAGCCGGGTGGTGGAATCCCACCGCAGCCCTACAACCGACAGACACGACGATTTCCCGCTATTTCAAACCCAAATGGCTGAAATTCAGGGAAGACCAGACTTTTGATATTCTCATTCAGAATAAAGTGGTGGATACGGGACATTGGGCTTATGATGAAGCAAAAACCACCCTGTATCTGTCCTGCAATGATCCCTATTTCAACAATACCTGGAGAATTATGGAACGCGGTTTTCGGATGATTATGGTTGGAAATACAGAATTGAACATCACCGGGATTCAGGTAAGACTTGATAACCAAAAAGAATTGCCAAATTAACCACCCTTCCGTAACGAATGTCTTATGAAATATAGCGGCATTTTTATTCTGTTTTTATTTTTGTACGCTTGCCAGCCATCCACTTCCGACGTGCAACATACCACCAAGTCCAATCCCTCCGGCGAGCGGCCTGCTGAACCGGAATGGGCGCGGAGTGCCGTATTGTATGAGTGTAATACCCGGCAATTCTCCGCAACGGGCAATTTCGCCGGCGTACAGGCGCAATTGCCGCGACTCAGAGATATGGGCATCGACGTATTGTGGCTGATGCCCATTCACCCGATCGGTGTGGAACGCCGCAAAGGCACGCTGGGAAGCGCTTATTCGGTGCAGGATTACTATGCCGTCCACCAGGATTACGGAACCATAGAGGACTTGAAAAACCTGGTCGCCGAAGCGCATAAACTCGGTCTGAAAGTGATCCTCGACTGGGTGCCCAATCATACTTCCTGGGATGCGGAATGGATGAAAACGCACCCGGAATATTACACCCGGTATAATGGAGCATTCACCACACCGATTAATGAACACGGCGTACCGATAACAGACTGGTCAGACGTTTGTGACCTCGATTATTCCAATCCGGCTACCCGGCGCGCGATGATCGAGGCCATGCAATTCTGGCTTAAAACAACAGATGTGGACGGTTTCCGGGTGGATATGGCCGGATTGGTACCCAATGATTTCTGGATAGAAGCGCGCCCTGCCCTGGATTCTGTCAAACAGGTATTTATACTGTCCGAATGGCAGGATGAGCCGGGGCATTTTTTGTCCGGTTTCAATGCCAATTACGGCTGGAAGTGGAAAGATGTGACAAAAGACATTAGTTCGGGCAAACAAAACGCGCAGTCGCTCGATACCCTACTGAATTTCCTCGACGGTTTTTATCCTAAAGATTATTACCAGGTGTATTTCACCCAGAACCACGATGAAAACCACTGGGCAGGCCATGAAAAAGAATTGTATGGCGATGCCGCCGATCTATTCAATGTGCTGATGTTTACCTGGCAGGGTATGCCTATGCTGTACAATGGTCAGGAAGACGGATTGTCGCAGCGCTTGTCTTTTTTTGAAAAAGACCCGGTGCAATGGAAAGACTACACTAAAACTGCCTTTTTTCAGAATCTTTGCACGCTCAAACACAGTAATAAAGCCGTTTGGGCGGGCAAACACGGCGGGAAATTAGAAAAAATACCCACCGACAAAGACAATGAAGTATATGCATTCACCCGCGAAAAAGAGGGCGACCGGGTTCTGGTGGTGGTCAACATGACCAATCGTTCACAAGCTGTTACACTGCGTACGAATGACAAAGTACTGGGCGCTTACCTGAGTGTGTTCGGCGCCAGCACCGTACAGGTAACCAAAGAAATGCAACTCAACCTGAAACCCTGGGAGTACCTGGTGCTCACGAACAAATAGAGGTGAGAGGTGAGAGACCGATAACAAATAACTGATAACTGATAACCAACTTGCAGGCAGGTAATTTCATTCATTTTCTCCTGATGTTTTTCCGACTACAGGCTGCACAGGGAGCTGGGAGTGAGCGTCACAAAAGAATTGCAATGATTCTCAGGCGCTTGCTGACTGCACTGATACTCATGTTGTCGTCGATTCTCGTTGGCACCATCGGATATGTGGTAATAGAAGATTACCCTTGGTTCGATGCCTATTATATGGCCGTAATCACGCTGGCTTCCGTGGGATTTGGCGAAGTACATCCACTGAGTACAACAGGTAAAGTTTTTACCACCTTCCTGATCTTGTTCAATGTCGGTCTGTTTGCCTATGCCATTTCAACCATTACAGGCATCTTTGCAGAAGGCGGTTTCCACCGGCTCATCCATGATTTTCGTATGAATAAACGCGTTAAAAATATTGAAAAACACACCATCGTGTGCGGGTTCGGGCGACATTCCATCGAAGTAACCCAGGAATTGACCAAACAGAACATCCCTTTTGTGGTGGTTGAAAACAGCCCGCATAAGATTGAATTCCTGCGTTCGGAAACCTCCTACATGTTTGTGGAAGGAGACGCCACGCAAGATGTTGTACTGGAAGAAGCGGGTATAAAAAATGCAACTGCAATTGTCATAACGTTACCCGATGATTCTGACAATCTGTTTATCACCATGTCTGCACGCCAAATCAATCCTTCCTTGCGCATTATCAGCCGGGCCAATAAGGTGACGGATGAAGCAAAAATCAGGCGTGCCGGCGCCGACCTTACCGTCGTTCCGGAACGCATCGGAGGTTTTTATATGGCCAATTTGGTCAACCAACCCGATCTGGTGGAATTTTTTAACCTGCTGTCCAACATGGGACCCAGCAATGTGATATTTGAAGAATTGAGTGTTTCACAACTGCAAACGGTTTATCAAAACCAGACTATTGAAAAAAGCCGACTTGCCGAAGTAGCTTCTGTTGCCATTGTAGCAGCACGGCATCTCGATGGTCAGTATGAACTCAATCCGCCGCATTCGCTCAAATTACTACCCGAGCTCCGGCTGGTTTTACTGGGCAGCCCCGAACAAATGACCGATTTTAGAAAAAAAGCGCTGAAGTGACGCCCACTTCTCACCTCTCACTTCTCACTTCTCACTTCTCACTTCTCAATTCTGTTGAAAGTCCTGATCCTGCGTTTTTCTTCCATCGGCGATATTGTCCTGACGACGCCTGTGGTCCGTTGTTTAAAACAACAGGCAGGCGCTGAAGTGCATTTCCTGAGCAAACAGGCTTTTGAACCTATCCTGACACCCAATCCGTACATAGATCGTGTTTTCAGTTTTCAAAAAAAAGTATCGGAAGCGATTCCTGCTTTAAAAGCGGAACAATATGACCTGGTAATCGATCTGCACCACAACCTGCGCAGCCAATGGGTACGCTGGCAATTGGGCCGGCCTTTCCGCGCCTTCGACAAACTGAATTTTGAAAAATGGCTGCTGGTCAACTGGGGTATTGATCGGCTTCCCGACATCCATATTGTACAGCGTTATATGGCAACGGTAGCACATCTGGGCGTGTTATATGACGGAAAGGGACTCGACTTTTTTATGCCGGAAGGGAGCGACTGGCGCCACGGCGAACAGGCGGAGAAAATACCCGCAATGCCCTACATTGCTTTTGTGCTGGGCGCTACGCACGCAACGAAACGACTGCCGGAAGAAAAAATAATGGATATTTGCAGCCAGTTGCAACAGCCGGTAGTCCTTTTAGGCGGGAAAAGCGAGATTAAAACGGGTCGGCGTATAGCGCTGGCAGCAGGAGCGCATGTCATTGATCTTTGCGGAAAACTGAGTTTGTACGAGTCGGCTTCCGCAGTGCGCGATGCAGCGGTGGTGCTTACCCACGATACCGGACTGATGCACATTGCAGCGGCTTTCCAAAAAACCATCGTTTCGGTTTGGGGTAATACGGTGCCCAAATTCGGCATGTATCCATTTTACCCAACCGGCATGCAGCGAAACACGTCTTTGGAGGTATTGGGGCTGGCTTGCCGGCCTTGTTCCAAAATAGGTTACGAGCACTGTCCGAAAGGCCATTTCAAATGTATGCAGGACATCCCGACCGAACGTGTATTGGAGCAATTAAGCACTCCAAAAACCTGAAAATATGACAGCCAGGTACCAAATACAGGTTTTTAACAAATTCAAGGGCAAGAGGTAGGTTGGTATTTCCAATTTTGCCCTAATTTGCCTCCCGATTCGACAGGTTCCAGAGCAGTGACCCATTTTACAAAACATTCCGATATGTACGTTAGAAAACTACTAAGCCTTTTTGCCTTTGTCCTTACCCTTTGCAACCTTGCTGCGCAGGACATCCACTTTACCCAGTTCTATATGTCTCCGATGACCTTAAATCCGGCGATGGCCGGCAAATTTGAAGGTACTGTGCGCATCGGCGGTATTTACCGCGACCAGTACAGGAGCGTTATCAATCAAAAAGATATTGAGCCTTCCGTCCGAAATGCCCAGTATAAAACCCCTTCTCTTTGGGTGGATGCGCCGATTATCCGTGGCTTCCGCAAAAACGACTGGGTCGGTGTCGGCATTATGTTTTTCTCTGACAAGGCCGGCCAGGGCGGATTAACGCACACCGGTTCCAAAATCGGCGCTACTTACCACCTGGCTATCGACAAAAAAGCAAGTACCGTGCTTTCTATCGGCGCACACTACGGCGGCGAACAACGCAAAGTGGACAACGGCAGGTTCTTCTTTGAACGCGGTTACACCAATTCCACCCGGCCCAACAACCAATACGACCCGGCTCAATCCAGTGAGAGCCAGACCAACACCAACGACAAGTACAGCGACATCGATGCCGGTGTGATTCTGACTTCCAAGCTGAACAAAATGATGGATTTCAACATCGGTTTTTCCATGTACCATATTGGACAGCCCAATTATTCGCTGATCGGCGCCGCCGGAGCGGGCGGCGGCGGCAATACCGAGGTGGCACGCCGTGCCATACTGCACGGACAATTCAATGCAAAACTTACGGACAAGTTCTCTATCAACCCTGCTTTCCTGTTTCAAACCCAGAAAGGTGGTCAGGAAATTGCACTGCAGGGCATGGCCGGCTATCTGTTCGATGAACAAAAAGATATTCACCTCAATTTCGGAGTGGGGTACCGTATGCGCGATGCCGTGCAAGCACTGGTAGGTATGCGCTACAAAGCCCTGAATGTCGGATTAGCCTACGATATCAATGTATCCAACCTGAACACGGTCAGCCGCTACCGCGGTGGTTTTGAACTCGCAGCCAATTACATCATCAAAATCTACAAGCCCGCCATTATCAAGCCGAAAGTGTTGTGTCCACGATTCTAATGCTGATTTTTTGACGTGTTTGAATATTTAATTTAACATTCCCAGGGCTTTGCCCATGCATAATATGAAAAAACTTTCCATCCTCTTTACACTGACGGTATTGTCCGGCTGGATGCTACATGCCCAACCGATCAACCGTTCCACACCGGAGACGAATTTAAAATCGGCTAAAGAAGCCGAAGAGAATGGCAATCCTTACGAAGCGCTCGATTTATATGAAAAAGTATACGAAGCGGGCAAAGACAAGGCTATTGCCGTTAAAATTGCGGAACTGGAGTACACACTCCGCGATTATGAAAAAGCGGAACGCGCTTTTAGCCGTATTGTCACCCGCGACCGCAAACAGGAGTATACCGAACTGAAATACTGGTATGCCATGAGCATGAAGCACAACGGCAAGTACGCCGAAGCAGCCGATATGTTCAAACAGTATATCGATGCCGGACAGGATCCGGCACTCGTACAGTCGAGCAAACGCGAACTGGCCGGTTGCGAAATCGCCAAAAAAGCCAAACAACCCGACAACCTGCTGATCGCCAACCTCGGCAAAAAAGCCAACAGTCCGCAGACGGAAGCTTCTCCTTCCTACAGCGGCGGCGAACTGTACTATACCTCCATGCAATCCAAAGAAGTCATTTCTCCCGACGGAAAGGACCAGGACTGGTATATGAAAGTGTACACTTCTGCGAAAGGCGGAAAAGAATACGGCGCTCCGACAGTATTGGGCACACAAATCAACCGCGAAGGCTGGCAACACGGAAACGTAAGCGTTTCACCGGATGGCAAAACCATGTACTTTACGCGCGCTTTGCTGGCGGAAGAAGGCCAGTCGCTGGCGGAAAGTAAAATTTACTACAGCACCAAAGGTTCCGAAGGCTGGACCGGCGCCAATGAAGTAAGCGGTGTAAATGGCGATTATATAGCCAAACATCCCTGCGAAGGAGAACTTTTCGGCGAAAAAGTCATGTTTTTTGTAGCCAATATGCCCGGCGGCAAAGGCGGCTACGACATCTATTACGCCCCTAAAAAAACGGAGGGTGTCTTCGGTCTTCCGGTCAACCTCGGTGAAGTAATCAATACCGTAAACGAAGAAAGCAGCCCGTTCTATCGCGACGGAAAACTGTATTTCAGCAGCAATGGCCGACCTACCCTCGGTGGCCTCGACGTATTTGAAAGCCAGTGGAACGGCTCCGTCTGGAGCGAACCCAAAGGGTTGGCATTAGGCGTCAATTCCAGCGTGGATGATATGTATTATACCCAGACGCCGGATGGCATGAGCGGCTATCTGGTCAGCAACCGCCCCGGCCCGAACAACCTGAAAAGCAAAACCTGCTGCGACGACATTTATGCCTGGGAGATAGAACGTGTTAAAGTCAACCTGCTGGCCAAAACCTTCCGCTTCAAACGCAAAGGGGAAAAAGAAAACCAGCCGCTAACAGGTTGCAGCGTACAGGTGTTTGATGTAACCGATAAAAATCCGGCTAATGTGGACGCTAAAACCAACACCGCCGCGAACGACTTTACTTTTGAACTGCTGCCTGAAAAATCATACATGGCAATCGCTACCCGCGACGGTTACAAACCCGATACGGTCAGTTTTAATACGGTTGGTGTGAAAAAAAGCCGGGATGTGGAAAAAACCATGACCCTGCGCGTCATCCGCAAAGAGCCGGAAACGCGTATCGTAAAAACAAACGAGCCAATCCGCCTGGATAATATCCTGTACGACTATGACAAATGGGATATTCGCTCGGATGCCGAACCGGATTTGCAGAACCTCACCGACCTGCTGAAAAAATATCCCGATATGAAAATCGAGTTGTCCTCCCACACCGACGCACGCGGACAGGACGCTTACAACGAATCGCTCTCTCAAAAACGCGCAGAAAGCGCCAGAACATGGATTCTTGCTAAAGGTATTACCGCCGACCGTATTGTCGCCAAAGGTTATGGCGAAAAGCAACCGCTCAACGGCTGTACCAACGGCGTGGAATGCACGGAAGAACAACATCAGATGAACCGCCGTACAGAATTTAAAATCATTTCCGGTCCCACCAGTATTACCATCGAACGCGAGGAGAAGGTGATGCCGGGAGGGACTTAAGAAGTGAGAGGGTGAGAAGTGAGAGGGTGAGAGGGTGCGCTGCTTTTAGGCCTCCCTGTAAGTATAGTCAGTTGATATTGCGGTAAATTCGGGTGCGCCCGGTTTACCGCAATATTTTTTGTATCGGCTTTTACCGTATCAAGGTGACCGAACCCGCCTTGATATAACTTGTCCCGTCAATACGTTCCATTTCAGCATAAAACATATAGGTGGCTACCGGCGCCACGCTGCCGCGAAACATCCCATCCCAACCTTCATCGGGATCATCGGGCAAAAAGTCTGATTTATCAAACATCAGCTCGCCCCAGCGGTCGGCGATAAACAGGCGAATGATACGTGCCGTACCCCTGTCGGCGCTCAGGAAAAAGCGGTTATTGGGCCATGGCGCGTCGGGTGAAAACACGGTCGGCGCATAGGTTTTGTTGTCTGTATCAACCGTGATGCTGATATCGTCCGTCAATACGCAGCCATATTCGTCGCTTGCAGACAACTGAAACGTAATAT
>JAYSZC010000063.1:0-2308 GCA_043738235.1 Lewinellaceae bacterium
CCAGCAAATGCCGCCCGGGATACAATAACTCTAGTTGTCGACGCACATTATGCAAACCGATACCGCCTACTGCATCTTTGGCAATATTGTGTGCGGGCAGGCTGTTCTTCACTTCAAATTCAATATGATGTTCGCCGGTACGCAGGTCGATGGTAATCCAGCCATGGGCAAGGTCTTCAATTTTGCTGTGTTTAAAAGCATTTTCCACAAATGGAATGAGTAGCAGCGGCGCCATATTTAGGTTGGGACGGCTTTCATCAAAATGTACTTTTACATTGAGTCCGCTGCTGTCTTTCAACATCTGAAGGTCGATGAAATTTTGCAGGTAGGCAATTTCCTTGTGTAAGGGAACCTTTTCCGCCTTGCAATCGTGCAGCATATAACGCAGCATCCCGGATAATTTCAGCAGATGATCGGGAGCATTATCCGATTTCAATAAAGTCAGTGTGTAGATATTATTCAGGGCATTAAACAGGAAATGCGGGTTGATCTGCGACTTCAAAAACTTGATTTCCGCTTCCAGTTTTTCACTTTGATACACAGCGGCCTCCCGTTCTTTCCGGTTGGCAAAAGCGGCGATTTCAAACAATGCGCTGCCGATAAAAGCAGTGAAAATGGGCATCGCGAGACCGAGGTAACGCATCCCGCCACGTCCGCCCGAACCCATGGCGCCCGATCTGGGCGCGCCCGGCTGCTCCGAAGTCCTGCGAAAAAACTCGTTCCAGGGTGCGGCATCCCAATCGAGCAGTAAAGTGACGCCGACCACCAGCGCTAAGCCAGCCGATATGTACACCAGCGGATGGTGTCGGCCAAAATACAATTTGGGAAGCAATGTCTCCATATTTACCCATACCACCACACAAATAGCGGCCATCACCACCAGCGTGCGCTTCAGGTACATTTCAGGATTATTGAGGCCGCCTGATAGCATTACGGGCACCAGGGCCCAGAAGCCGCACCAAAACAGTATTTGCAGGCAGGTTTTTTTGTGTGGCAAGGCATTCATGGCGCAAAATTTTACATAATAAATCTAAGTTCCATTGTTATTCAATCAAAATATCAAATTTATCCTTGAACGGATGAATCATCTCAACGAACCATAAAAACCCGTTGTAGCGCTACAACGGGTTTTTATTATTTTTCCCAATAATTGATTTTTTTAACCCGCTATATAGTCCGTCACACCTTTGTGATCAAAATACGGTAACCGATGCCGGTCCGGACGGTAGCATAAATTTGAAAAACATGACATACATTTTGAAATTAGCCCTTTGCCTCCTGCTGAGCATCGGCTTCTTTTCCGGCGTTCAGGCCCAAGAGCCTGTAACCACCGACAGTACGACGAACATGATGAAGAACAATAATAAGTGGAGCAACACCATGCTGGCGGATACGTTCCCACGGGCAGATCGGCAAACCGCATTTATGCACGACCAGTTAAAACTGTCTCCAAACCAGAGAACACGGCTCTTTGATATCCACATGCGTTATGCCGATCAATCTCATCTGATGCTGGATAGCCTGGGCCGGGCTAACAATCTGGCGGCTTCGCGCGATAAAATGACGATGCTGCGCAAACAGCAGGATGCTGAAATCAAAAACTTGCTCACCACCGACCAATGGAGAACGTGGGAAAATTACCAGACGGAGCAAAATAAACAGATGAACAGCACCCATCCGAACGATCCGGCGAACACGATGAAGCACAATAATAAGTGGAGCAACACCACGATGACGGATACGTTCCCACGGGCAGATCAGCAAAATGCATTGATGCACGACCAGTTAAAACTGTCTCCAAGTCAGAGAACACGGATCAATGAGATCAACATGCGTTATGCCGATCAATATCATGTGATGGATAGCCTGGGCCGCTCCAACAAGCCGGCGGCTTCGCGCGATAAAATGACGAGACTGCGCAAACAGCAGGATGCTGAAATCAAAAAAGTGCTCACTATCGACCAATGGAAAAACTGGGAAAATTACCAGACGGAGCAAAATAAAAACATGAATCGCAACAATCCGAACGATCCGGCAAATATAAAGAGCACCCATCCGAACGATCCGACGAACATGAATCGTCCTAACCCGAACGATCCGACGAAGCCGAACAAGAAGAAGGATGATAAAACCAAAATGAACAATCCATCTTCGCCCAAACCAAGTCAAACATCGCCTCCGGGAGGCAATCAGTAAGAATAGTTGTGGATTGCCAAATCGGTTGAAAGATTTCTGAAAAGGCAAACCGTTTCTGTTCAGTGAGGGTGTCTTAAAAGGTTGATGAGGGTTGATAAAAGGTTGATAAAGT
>JAYSZC010000064.1:0-5681 GCA_043738235.1 Lewinellaceae bacterium
CAAAAATGGAGCGCAAAGGTAATTTTGTTTTCCGAAAATAAATAACTCTGCCGATATTTTTTTCGTGAATAGTGAGTTGTGTGTGGCATGGCGTTTGAAGAATATTGAGTTCGTTCTTCTAACGCCATGCCACTCACTACTCACAACTCACTACTCACATCAAGGGTTAATGTTGTTTTAAAACCCGCAAAAGGAAAGCACAAACGGTAAAAGCGCTGTTCCTTTGTATTCTTAAATTTTTTTGAACGATGTTGCGTACAAAACTCTACAATTTACTGCCGTTTGTGCTCTTTTTGCTCCCGGCTTTTAACATATCGGCTCAAAATCCGGTGAAATGGTCTTTCTCCGTCAAGGATGCGGGCAATTGCCAGGCCGACCTGATTTTCACCGGCACCATCGATGAAGGCTGGTATACCTATTCGCAATTTCTCGAAAGTGAGGACGGCCCGGTGGCTACCCTGCTGACGTTTAGTCCGGCGCCGGGGTACAAACTGATAGGCAAGGCCAAAGAAAGTGGGGAGATCATCACAGTGCACGACCCGGTGTTTGATATGAAACTCACCAAGTTCAAACACAAAGCCATTCTGACGCAACGGGTGGCCGTCACCGACCCCTCCAAACCTATTACAGGCTATATCAATTTTATGGTTTGTAATGACGAAATGTGTCTGCCACCCAAAGACGCGGACTTTTCGTTCAAAATCCCGGCATTAGCCAACTGCAACAACGCTTCCGGCGGCAAAACGGAGCCCGCTCCGCCTCCGGCGCCAGGTACCGGCGCCGTACCGGCATTGGACACTGCCTCCACACAGATAGCGGAAACGTTGGCGCCGGGTGTAGTTGCACCGGATGACCCCAATTTTAAAGGCTTTTTTTATTCCAAACGCCCCGAAATCAACGCCGCACAATTTGTAGGCAACTGCAACGCCGAAGTGACGGATGGCAGCAGCGATGGCGCAACACTCGTGTCTTTGTTCCTGTTTTGTTTCCTCGGCGGACTGATTGCCCTGCTCACACCCTGTGTGTTTCCGATGATCCCGATGACGGTCAGTTTTTTTGTCAAACGCTCGAAAGACCGCAAAACAGGGCTGCGCAACGCATTTATCTATGCCGCCAGCATCGTGCTGATTTTTGTAGCCCTGGGTTCGGCCGTAACCTCCGCGCTCGGCCCGACCGCCCTGAACGACATGAGCACCAATAAATACTTCAACCTCGGCATATTTGCCCTGCTGGTGGTATTTGCGTTTTCGTTTTTCGGGTTTTATGAAATTACGCTGCCCTCTTCCTGGGTCAATAAAAGTGATAAAATGGCCGACCGGGGCGGACTCGTCGGTACCTTTTTTATGGCATTTACGCTGGTGCTGGTGTCTTTTTCCTGCACCGGCCCCATTGTAGGTACTTTGCTGGTGGAAGCGGCGCGCAGCAACGCCGGCGCGTCCATTATGGGTTTTATCCCGACGAAACCTGCTATCGGCATGTTCGGCTTCGGTTTGGGGCTGGCGCTGCCATTCGGCTTGTTTGCCATGTTTCCGGGTTGGCTCAATTCCCTGCCGAAATCAGGCGGCTGGATGGATAATGTGAAAATAACCCTCGGCCTTGTCGAGCTGGCACTAGCGCTCAAATTCCTCAGCACCGCCGACATGGTGGAGCAGTGGGGCATCTTGCGTTTTGAAACATTCCTGGCGCTGTGGTTGCTCATTGCGCTGGCGCTGGCCGTTTATCAGTTCGGCTTGTTGCCCTGGAAAGGGAACAGCGGCCGGCCCGGCCCCGGACGCCTGGCGGTCGGACTCACTTCGCTGGCTTTTGCGGCTTATGTAGGCTGGGGCCTGTTCAATTATCAGTCACTGTCATTGCTCAGCGGCCTGGCCCCGCCGGTGCATTACAGTTACAAATATGCCAACGATCAGCAAAAACACCACGACGGTCCGGGTTGCCCGCAGGGACTCGATTGTTTCCACGACTTTGATGAAGCGCTGGCAGAAGCCAAACGCCTGAACAAACCCGTTTTTGTCGACTTTACGGGCCACGGCTGCGTGAACTGCCGCAAAATGGAAGAAAATGTATGGCCTTTGCCTGGTATCATCGATCGGCTGCGCAATGATTACGTGGTCGTTTCGCTGTATGTAGATGAAAAAGTCCGGCTTTTCCCCGACAATCCGTTTGCTTACCTGCTCGATCCGAAGACGGGGCAAAAACTGCGCACGGTCGGCAGTAAATGGGGCGCTTTTCAGGTGAATAATTTCGATGTGAGTGCACAACCGTATTACGTGCTGATGCACCACGACGGCAAAACCCTGTTGAATAAACCGACGGATTATCCCAACGGGAACGATCCGAAAGCATACAAGGCATTTCTCGATTGCGGTTTGGAATCTTTTAACCGCTTGAAAGCGCAGGAGGGCAGGGAGTTGATTGGGGCGCGGTAGGAAAACCTTATTTTTGCCTCATGCAAACATCCTTTTCAACAGATATTGCCCATTTACAGGCCACTACGCGGCAGTTTTTCCCCCTGGCAGCACCCGAATGGGAAGATTTTGCAGATATATGGCAGCCTTTTGAAGCCAAACGCAAGGTGATCCTGACCTCGGAAGGAGAAGTGGAAAAGTACATTTATTTTGTGCTGGATGGCGTGCAGCGCGCCTATGCGGTGGGAGAAGACGGGCGCGAAGCGACCCTGGTTTTTACGTATCCCTATTCTTTTTCGGGTGTGGCGGATTCGCTGCTGCTCCAACAGCCTTCGCGGTATTATTTTGAAACCCTTACGCCGGGCAGGTTTCTGCGCAGCACGTTTCGCCAGCTCGACGAACTGATGTTGAAGCACCACAGCATAGAACGGATGATCCGGCTGGCACTCAGCCATACCCTGGCCGGCGTACTGCAGCGGCAAATCGAATTGCAGTCGTTCAGCGCCGAGCAGCGGTTCCGGGCTTTACTGACCCGCAGCCCGCATATTCTGCAACTGGTGCCGCACAAGTATTTGGCCAACTACCTCGGTATGGACCCGACCAATTTTAGTAAATTGATGGGGTCGGTGCGGGTGTGAAGAGCAAGGGTGTTAAGTTCAGTTCTTTTTTCAGTAGGGTGCATCCGGTTGTGTCAAACCTTTTGATGCAACGCCGATGCACAAAAAAGTAAAATCGTTAAAGTTTTTAACTTTTAAAATCTGTTGTGGAATGCCCCGTTTTGCTTTTGTCCTTTGAGCGCATCAGGGTTTTCCCTGATAAATGCTCCCGCCGGTTTTTTAATTACATAATATTTACCTTACTACACATTTGATTTCCATCCTCATACGGGGAGGGTGGCTGCTTTATTATTAACGTTACTAAACACATTTTTCCACATGACAAATCTGCTGTCACTGCGGGCGGTCCGGTTATGGACCTGCCTTGGCGTAGCCTTGCTCGCCGCCCAATTTTCATTTGCTCAAACCGATCCGGAACCTGTTTCCTCTGCACTGCCGCTCGACGACTTTACGGAGCGCGAAGTGGTGCGGGAACGCCGGGTGCTTCGGCACCAGCCTATCCGCGAAGCCGACATTTTATGGGAAAAACGCCTCTGGCGGGTACTGGATGTGCGCGAAAAAATGAACCAGACGTTCATTGCGCCCGAATCGCCGTTGTTTCAGATCCTTTTTGACGCAGCTATTGCCGGCGACCTGACCGTTTACAGCACCCAGGACGACCGTTTTTCCAAAGCCCTGGCCCCGGAGGCCGTTCGCTCCATGCTGTACAAAGTCGATACGATTTACCGGCCCAATATCGACACGGGTATCGATGAGTTGGTGGTGGTCGAAAATGTACGCGACTGGGAAAGTGTGAAACGTTTCCGCATCAAAGAAGCCTGGTATTTCGACAGCAAAACATCCACCTTGCAGGTGCGGATTCTGGGTATCGCGCCACTGATGGACATCCTGGATGAAAACGGCGATTTTAAATTTGAAATGCCGCTGTTCTGGGTGCATTACCCCTCGGCACGCCCGCTGCTGGCGCAAAACAAAGCGGTCACCCACGCAGGCAACTACGCAGCTACTACAACCTGGGAAGATATTTTTGAGCTGCGCTATTTTGCTTCCTGCGTGACTAAAGAGAACAATGTCAACGACTTACGCGTGCAAGACATGCTCACAGGCGCCGATATGGTCATGCACGGCAAACAGATTGAAGCGGATATTTTTAACCGGGAACACGATCTCTGGAGCTGGTAGTGAGTTCATGTTTAGTGTACGTTAAGGTGCGCTCTACGGTGTACGCTACTTTTGTCATCCTGCCGGGATCCGTCCACGCTACGTGCGCGTTCCAACTCAGTTTACCCTCGTAGAGTGGACGGATCCCGGCAGGATGACAAAAGTAGCGTACACCGTAGAGCGCACCTTAACGTACACTAAACATGGATGTTTTTCAGGCAAGAGAACACTCCATCAAGGCTATGAGCATCTATTCCATCCAGATTTGGATATTTACAACCCGCTGTATATGTTAAATTTGAACGTATTTTAGGCTTGTTCATCGTCTCTTCCTCGGCTGATTCCACTCTTCCCTTTCCGCAAACTGCACGATTTTTTTCATAAAATTGACCATAGAGAGAAATACCAGGAAACCGAAAGTGACGACGATAAAAATCCAGCGATACGTGCTCGCATCGCGAATGGCAACACCCGTAAACAACCAGGCCGCCGTGCCGCTGCCCGCTGCCAATGCCATATAACTGTAAATGGATTCTCCGAAATATTTACCGGCATTTACAGCCCGAATACTGATCAGGCTGTTGAAAATGGCGAATAACAAGGCCAAAGAAGCCGCAACCGACCATGCAAAAAGCCGGTCTACCACAAATATGCCGCTGATCGTGAGCAGCCACCCGATGCTCATAAATATCAGCCCGGCTGCAAAAACAATAGATGCCTGGAGGGCAGGACGGGTAATGTTTTTTTCAAAAAATGTGCTGTTCATGATGTTATGGCTATAAGTAAACGTGCAAAATAGCAAAGGGCAAAAAGCAATGTAAATCAATGAGTTACAGAAGACTTAGTACTATCTAATTTTGCACACCTACTTAAATGGCAAGAGATGCTTCAACAACTTCGCACTGATGTCTTCGGGCTACTCTACGGACTTCGCACTTCGCACTTCGCACTGCCGACTTCGGACTTGCAACAGACTTCGGACTTATCGAATCATCACCCCTTTTCTATCCAGGAACGGGATCTCCGTAAAATTGATTTCGTCCAGGCTGCCGGGTACAAAAACAAATTTTTTGTCATACAAATAGTCGTTGTACGAGAAACTCACCCAGAATTCGCTGGCTAAGTCGAACACTGTTTTTTGAACAGGTTCTATTTTCACAATATCCAGGGGGCCGACGGTTTCCCAGAAATAGCGCAGGGTGCTGGTGCGGCGTTTTTCGCCGTTGATTTCACCGTAGCCGGTAGAATTGACCAATACCGACTGGATCGGCTCGTCTTTTAAATTAATGAGGTAAGCGTCCCAGAAATCTTCCCAGCCTTCTTCAGGCTCCAGCCGCGGCGCCAGGGCGATTGCGAGGTCTTCCACTTTCTGAATTGGAATATCTTTGATCATTGATAGTTGGATGGTTTGATAGTTGGATGGTTTGATGGGTTTGAGAAGGTTGGATGGTTTGAAGGGTTTGATGGTTTGTGGTGGTAACTCTTGGCTTTAAGTTAC
>JAYSZC010000065.1:0-2300 GCA_043738235.1 Lewinellaceae bacterium
GGCTCGTTTCTCAGCATTCTATTCGCGGGTTCTTTGTTTGTATTCATCCTGTTGCTGCAGATGAACCCAAAGTATGAAACACGGATATTGCCCACGACCTGGGTCATGCTGGCATTTCCCGTGTTTTTCTTTTCTTTTTTAATCAAACTGATGACTTTCCTCTATGCGGGGATTTTGATACACCGCGAGCGCACTTCGCGAATGCATTCCCTGGTGGATGCGACGCCGGTTCCCAATTGGACGCTGTTGTTATCAAAATTTATAGCGCTGGTAAAAATGCAGGCATTGCTGTTGTCGGTCGTTATGCTGGCGGGTATGCTGGTGCAGGCTTACAACGGTTACTATCGTTTTGAAATCGGGCATTATTTGTTCGATTTGTATGGAATCCATTTGATTGGGTTTGTGATTTGGGCGTTCGCGGCGGTCTTTGTCCAGACTTTATTCACGAATCCGTACGTGGGCTTGTTTGTTTTGATTTTGGGTGCGCTGGGCATTGCCGAGCTGCCGCAACTGGGCGTCGAAGCACTGGTTTTCCGCTTCAACGAAGACCCCGACCCCGGCTTTTTCCTGAAATATTCGGATTTGAGCGGCTACGGCCACGCATTGGTTCCACACTTTGTTTACAAGGCCTATTGGGCGATTTTCGGCTTTGCCCTGTTCTTCGGTGCTTTGCTATTCTGGTCAAGGGGGCTGACGCAATCGTTCCGGGAAAGGCTCACGATAGCCGGATCGCGTTTAAAAGGCCCGGCCGGACTCGGGCTGGCGGTGAGCCTGCTCCTGTTTGCGGGCATGGGGCGATGGATTTTCCAGGAGACAAAAACGCCGGACCGGGCGCCGACGGAGCAGGAAATCAAAAAAATATGCGCCGAAGCGGACAAAAAATACGCACCATACGCCAAGTCCATCCAGCCCAGAATCACGGACATCAAAGTGCAGCTGGACATCTTCCCGGAGTCGCTGCGTTTTTATTCAAAAGGGGTGTATTCTATGAAAAATAAATCCCGGCAAGTGATCGATACTTTGCTGGTCCATTATGCTTTCGATGTAATAACCCGCTATAAATTTGACCAGCCCGTCCTTGTGTTGAGCCGCGACACGTTGGCGCGCTTTGACATTCTTTTGCTGGAAAAAGGCTTGCAGCCGGGCGATAGCTTGCACCTGACTTTTGAATTGGAAAGTATACCCAATTCACTGTTGTATAAGAATTCGCTGGTGGAAACGAACGGAACCTTTATTACTTCTATTATCAATCCAGGCCTGGGCTATCACCCGGAAACGCTGCCTCCACATCCTTCGGATTCCACTGCGCTGACGAATCATTACCGCTCTGCGGATTCCGACTACGTTGATTTTGAGGCGACCGTCAGTACCGCCCCGGACCAGATTGCCCTTGCGCCTGGCTATCTGCAAAAAGAATGGACGGAGAACAACCGACGGTATTTCCACTATAAATCGGCCGGCAAAGTGACAAGCGATTATGTGATCAATTCCGGCCGTTACGAAGTAAAACGGGACAGTTGGAACGACATCCGCCTCGAAATTTATTACCACAAAGGGCACGAATACAACCTCGATCACCTGATGCGCGGGCTGAAAGCCGCCATCGCCTACAACGAAAAGTATTTCGGCCCTTATCAGCACAAACAAATCCGCATCATCGAATTTTCCAAAGCGCAGGGTGATTTTGCCCAATCTTTTGCCAACACGATCCCCTGGTCGGAGATCGGTTTTATTATGGACATCGACGATACGGGCCAAGCCGGTCTGAACCTGCCGTTCCTGGGCGCCGCGCACGAAATGACGCACCAGTGGTGGGGCCACCAGGTGACCCCGGCCGATGCCCTGGGCGTGCGGATGATCACGGAAAGCATGGCGGAATACGTATCGCTCAAAGTGCTGGAACAGGAATATGGTCCCGTGCAAACACAAAAATTCCTGAAAAAAGCCCTGGATATTTACAGGAAAAGACGCGCCGCCGAAACAGATGCTGAGGCGCCTTTGATGTACAACGTGGGGTTGAGCCGAAGCTACATTCCCTACCCAAAAGGCGCACTGGCGCTGTACGCGCTGAGCGAATATATCGGGGAAGAGCAGCTCAATGCAGCCTTGCGGGCCTACCTGGAAAAAGTAAAATTCCGATCAGCGCCTTATACGACCTCTATCGAAATGGTCGATTTTATCCGGCAAGCCACCCCGGACTCCCTGCAATATTTGATAGAAGACCTGTTTGAAACGGTCAGCTTTTACGACAACCGGGTGCTGAATACCCAGGCGAAACCCCTGCCAAATGGTGATTACCA
>JAYSZC010000066.1:0-2300 GCA_043738235.1 Lewinellaceae bacterium
GGAAATTACTTTATTGAGTGGCTATCATCAACTTTTATCAACCCTTATCAATCTTTATCAACCTTTTGAGACAGCCTCTTTTTTTGCTTGTCCATCAGCAAAAAAGCCATTAAACCTGTCGTTCAGTTCCAAAATCCGGCCGTCTACCTAAATTTCCCTGTCGAACACCCGCCGAATCATAATCTTGTACTAAGATTATTTCCTTTCCCGCACTGTGTCCTGTCCCCTGAATAAAAAAAATGTTGCAATGCGCCCTGTATTGCAGCGTAAAAGCAAGCTTCACAGAAAGTTTGATTTGGTTAACAGGCCCCGGCGAAAGCGCTGGGGCCTTATTAGTTACCGCAATTCCCAGCGATCAAAAAACGCTTTCACACAGGTTTTACTCAAGTCGCTGGAAGCATTGAATAGCACACAGATACCCACTTTATCGCGGCGATTCAGGGCTATCTCTCCCCGGAAACCATTGACATAACCACCGTGATAGATGATGGTGTCGTTTTCGTGTTGCAATACCCGCCAGCCCATGGCATAAGATGCCGCACCTCGGTCAATCCAGCGCGGCATGATGCGCCGTTCGTTTCCGGTTTTGACCACCGGGGCAAAAACCTTGTCGAGCGTTGCAGGGGACACGATTTCAGGTTTGTTGCCCAACAATACCTTCAACCACTCGCCCATGTCGGCAATGCTTGCATTTACCCCGCCGGCCGCCGCGCTATTGTAATACAGCGGAGAGATGGTATCGGCATCCCAGGCTGAGTTGCTGATGCGAAAATGGGGACATGCTTTATTCTGGCAGGTTTGCATGGTATTAAAATCGCAGGATGCCGTCGTCATGCCTGCAGGCCGGAAAATTTTTTCCACCAGGAGTTCCTGGTATGTTTTCCCGGTAGCATTCTTCATCACCTCTTCGATGGCGCAAAACGCAACATTCTGATAACTGAAAAACGCACCTTCCACACCACAAACCGGCGCTTTCGGAAAGTATTCACTGATAATCCGGGGCGTATCATAACCTTCCTCAATCAGGTGGGTGAAAGCGTGGTAAGGCAATCCGGTCGTATGCGATAGAAGATGCCAGAGTCGGATACGCTTCGCCTGGTCGCGGTCGCGCAGCGTAAAACAGGGGAAATAACGCTGCACCGGGTCTTCCCAGGCAAACACCTGGTCTTGTACCAAACGTCCGGTCAGCACGCCCGCAAAACCTTTGGAAAGCGAGCCGATCCTGAAAACGGTATGGATATCCACCGAATCGGGACGCCCGACCACCCTTTTACCATATCCCTGCATAAACACCACCTGCGAATCGAGCACAATGACAACAGCAGCCCCGGGTGTTTGGGTCAGCGCCATTTCCTGTGAAAAAAAACGCTGATAATCGTCCAGCACAGCCTGGATGCGGGGAGAAATTGGAACTGTTTTAACCACGACAGGGACATGCACCGGAGGCGGGTCGGGGCCGGGTGCATTGGCGCAATGCCAGCAAAGGAGCGCAGCACAGATCAGCGCAAACAGCGCGACCGAAAATCGGAGGAGGGATGATTTCATACCCCGCAAAGGTAAAAAAAAGAAAAGCCTGTACCAACTGAATGGTACAGGCTCTTGATAATCAAATTATCGTTGCTGCTGTAAGGGAAGGACTCGAACCTTCACAGGGCAGTTAGCGACAGCACAAAGTTTGGTGGTCAACCCCAGTCGGCCGAAGCCGGCTTTATGCTGCGTTTATTCTGAACTCCCTACCCCCGAGACAGGAGGGCATGGCTGCCAAATTTCATCACCTCACAAGGAATAGTAATACTCTTTTGCATTACTGTTGCGACAAAGGTAAAAGCATTGCCAGTTTTATTACAAATTTTTCAACGATTATTTTTAAAATATACATAATCGTCAATTATCTGATTATTTGTTTGATTATTTTTTAAAAAATAAAAATGAAAAGGAGGGAAAATTAGCAAACTGCTAATACGCAGGGCAAACGGTAATTGTGTATCCCGGCACCCCGGAATGGCAGGTACCAGCGAGCGTTTTTATTAAAGCATAAAATGATTGAAAGCATCACCAATGGCATAAAAAACAAAAACCGGCAACAGGGTTACTGTGCTGCCGGCTATGCCATACCTTAAAATTGTAGGGATTAAAAAACTAGTATAGGCGAGAACCCAGGCGGGCCGGCCGGAAGAAAACACTGAAAAACCAGCCCAAGGGCATAGCAGCAGTGCAGATGCTTATTTCGAGAAGTAGGAAATGATTAGGTGGCTGGAAATCAGCCGGGAAGGATATGATATGGAAATCGCCTCAAAGAT
>JAYSZC010000067.1:0-5675 GCA_043738235.1 Lewinellaceae bacterium
GTTCGCGAAGCCGCAAACGCCGAAAGCGGATCAGACTTTATCCACAAGTTAAGTATTGCGCAAAAAGAAATTGGAGAGACACTTTATTGGCTGGAATTACTTCATCAGGCGGATTATCTGAATGAGATTGAATTTTTATCCCTAAAGTCTGATAGTGAAGAACTTATGAAAATATTGCGCAGTTCAATTCTAACGAAAAAAAAGAATTTGTCTATCAAATCCTCACCTCAAAATACCAAAATTCATCACTCAATTTAAATTCATCATTCATCATTCATCATTCATCATTCATCATTCATCATTCATCATTCATCATTCCTCATTCCTCATTTATTTTTCCCGCTTTCCCGCTTATAAATCACCTCCTGTATCGGCACGCCCGCGATTTTGCTTTCCAGCCAGGCAATGATGTCTAAGTACATAAAAGAGCGGCTTTCGAAAGGGCTATTTTGCAATTTTTCCAGTTTTTCTTTCAGGATCACAAAGGCGGCGCGCACGCGGTCGGGGCTATTTAGTTGGAATACCTTGCGCAGGAAACGGAAAATTTCCTCTTCCACCACGCTCAGTGTTTCCATTTGCGCCATAAACCGGTACACGGATTTAATCAGGTGTTCGAGGATACCAAAATTGCCGAGTTCGTAATGCGCGATGAGGTGCAGCAGCCGGGCGTAACATTGCAGGTCGCTGCGCAGGTTTACTTTCCAATGGATAATGCGGTGCAGGTATTTGATGGCCTTTTCCGCGTCGCCGGCGCCGAAGTAGAGGCTGGCGATTTTGTAGTACAACACCAGCGTGCGGTGGTGGTCGATTAGCAGGTGGTAATGGGTGAGTTTTTCCTCTATTTGTGGAACCAGGTACAGGCCGTCCGAAAAAGTGCCTTTTAGAAAATGCCCGTTGATGCGCGCAATCGTCAGATACACAAAGGTTTGTACGCGGGTATTGTCGTTGGCATTGGCTTCGTCCGTATCGGAAAAGGCTTCGAACAGGCGGAGCGTTTCATCGTATTTGCGGTGGTTGCGCAGCATAAAATGCGCGATCATCAGGTTGTGCAGCCCTTTGATGTAAAACAACGTTTCTACCCGGCACATGTGCGGCTCGTCGCGGAACAGATCGACCCATTTTTGTGCGTACCGGTAATACATCAGGAAATCCTGTAGGATCAGTCCGTGCCAGCAATAGGCCTGGTAGAGGTACAGGCGACCGAAAAAACCTTTGGTCAGGTGCGCCTCGGGCGGCAGGCGTGAAGCGAAAAACTCGCGGATAGCCATTGAGTCTTTTGCATTGCGGGCATGGCCGACGTTGATGTACCAGCTGTACAATTGCAGCGAGAGGTTGGAGAGGTTGCCGACTAGGGACAGGCGTTCGTTGAGCGCGTTGACCTCCATGGACAGCAGTTCTGCGCGGTTTTGAATGCTGCGCGTGATGTGCAGCTGCTCTATTTTTTTTTCAAAAACCAGCGCCTGGTGCCAGAAAGTAGTCTGGTGGTATGTTTTCGCCGCGTCTTTGATACGTTGCAACAACTTCAGGCTTTGCTGAAAAAGACCTTTGTTGTACAAAATCCGGGCGTATTCCATCTGCTCGTGCAGTTGAATTTCGATGTTCGTATCGTCGCGGAGCGTGCGCAGGCTGGCCAGTATCTGGCGGTACAAATTGGCTTTGAGGTTGGGGATTTGTATCTTTTTGAGGGTTTTTACCTTTCGGAGCAGCACTTCTTCGTCGTATTCGTCCATTTTGTCAATGGCGTCGAACAGCAGGGTGATTTTTAAATCTGCCGTGCCGAGGTTGCGTTGTACAAACAGTTTGAAATTGCGTTTTTCCGCTTTTTCCAAAGATCTGATCAACTGAAATAATTCGTCCGACGAGCGTTTGGCCATCGTTTTTTGTTGCAAATCTCCGAAAAAGTACGGTCAACCTTTTCCGTCCTTCAAAAAAAACAAAAGGGTAATTCAACATATTGAGGAAAAGCAGGTTATGGTGGAAACTTTTCTTTTCCATGAAAAAAACATTTTTGCTTCTGACAGGTCTGGTACTGCTGCTCGCCGGTCTGGCAGCGCTCGCTTTAAGCGCTTATACCAATAAAATTATCTCGCGTCCTATGCATAATATTTCTTCCGATTCCACCCGTACTCCGGTGTACAGTTTTACCGTAAACAGCCTCGATGGCACACCCGTAGCTTTGGAAAATTACCGCGGCAAATTTATTGTCGTACTCAACGTGGCTTCCGAGTGCGGTTACACGCCCCAGTACGCCGACTGGGAAAAATTTTACAACGAAAACAAGGAGCACGTGGTCGTGCTGGGTTTTCCCTGCAACGACTTTGGCGGACAGGAGCCAGGCTCTGCAGCGGAAATCGGCGCTTTTTGCCAGAAAAATTACGGCGTTACTTTCCCGATATTTGAAAAAGTTGCGGTCAAAGGTTCATCCAAAGCCCCGCTATATCAATGGCTGACCGATCCGGCCCAGAATGGCTGGAATAGCCAGGAACCTTCCTGGAACTTTTGTAAATACCTGATCAATGAAAAGGGCGAACTGACGCAGTTCTTTGCCTCGAAGGTGAAACCGGATAATGTGGAGTTTTTGAAAGCGCTGGGACTTTAGCGTGTTTAGTGTATGGTGTATGGTGTTTCGGGCGCTTCGCCTTTGGCAACTGTGTGCAATTCGGCCAAAACACCCAATGTTGCCAAAAGCGAAGCACACTAAACACTAAACACCTGGTCAATATTGGCTTTTTCCGTTTGAATCTGGGCTTCCGTGCGGTACGTGCCGATCTCGGTGTCGAACTTCAGTTTGTTTTGCACGCTGTTGCGCAGGAGCGTGGTTTTTTCTAAATTGGCCATTTCAAACACCTGTTCTTCCTGGTGCAGCACATAGTCGTACGGCCCGCGCGAGGAGATCAGTTTGACTAAAATCGGGGCAGTTTCTACGGCAATGAAGAGCAGGGTGAGAAAAAGGCTGGCGTATAAAATGGCGAGGCTTTTTTGGGTCAGGCGCGACAGGGCGTCGATACGGGCGGCCAGGCCGTCGTAGCGGTTGCGGTCGAGGGTAGCGATATTGCTTTGTGCGGTACTGTCCAATTGCTGAAGCGTCTGTTCTTTCCCCCGTATAGCCGGCAGTTGCAATGCCAGCAGGCCGTCGAGTTCCGCTTGTGCCTGATCGGCAGCGGCTTTTTTGACCTTGTAAATGGGGCCAAGGTTGCGTTGTTTGGATCCGCCCGTACCGTCTGCTTCCTGTATCGCCACCTTAGCCAACGAGTCGCGGAAAGCCGTTTTAAGCGAAATATCGTTTCGGAGCGCCGCGATCTGATTGCGCACATCCGCTATCTGGCCAGTGTAGCGCTCTTTCACCTTGTCTTCCTGCTGTTTAAACACCTCCTGCTCCATTTGCACGAGTTCTGCGCGGATTTCCTTTTCAAAAATCTTGAGTTCCAGGGGCTTGGAAATAACCACTGCCAGCAAAATAGCCATAACAAGTCTTGGAAAAGCCACCCATGCATCGCGCCACCATTTGCCCTGGCTTTTCATGCTCATCACAATGTACCGATCGAGGTTGAAAATCATTAATCCCCAGACTAATCCGAAGGCTATGGCCATCACGTAGGATTCAAAAACGGTGTATAGCGCGTAAGAGGAAGAGAAAAAAGCCAGTACACCGGTAAAAAATACCGTAGCGCCGATGCCCATGTATTTGTTGCGATCCGTCGGGCATTTGTCAAGGATAGAATCATCCGTGCCGGCGCAAAAAAGAAAAAAATCTCCTGTTGATTTCATAGTTTTAATAGAAAGTGCCACTGCGGAGGTGGGTGTCTCAAAGGTTGATGAGGTTGATGAGGTTGATATACAGCCGCTCGAAAATGAAGTAATTTCCCTCATTTTGGGGTGCTATTATCAACATTATCAACTTTATCAACCTCATCAACCTTTTATTTGTCCAAAGCAACTTGCAAACGCAGGAACCCGCAGAAAAATTTCGATCAGTATGGTACTTGGTTAGACCAAATACCTGCTTTAACAAAATTGTGTGCCGCGAAACGCGTGTTCTGTGAGATTGTCCAGCCTGCAAATGTCGTTTTTCTGCGCTTTCCGATAATTTAACTACCCGGAAACCCTACGCCAACGCTTTTTGGCCATTGTAGTAATATCTTGTACAAATTATTGTGTATCAATTGATTAGAACCAGTAATAGATTTATAAACAGTGTAGAAAGCAGTATACTTTTAGTAAAAAATACACTTAGTAAGTGCTTATATTTACATCCCGATACGAACACAAATATTTCCGTTTATTCATTTGGGCCAAAGTAAATTATGTCAAGCAACAAAATACACATATTCGATACCACGCTGCGCGATGGCGAACAGGTGCCGGGTTGTAAACTCAACACGGCTGAAAAAGTAGAAATCGCCTTACAACTCGAAGCGCTCGGGGTGGACATTATTGAAGCGGGTTTCCCCATTTCCTCTCCCGGCGATTTCCAGAGCGTGCAGGAAATTTCGCTTGCCGTGAAAAATGTCACAGTCTGCGGATTGAGTCGCGCAGTGTTAAAGGATATCGAAACCGCCGCAGAAGCGCTGAAACACGCCCGCCGCCCCCGCATCCACACCGGGATCGGCACCTCCGATTACCACATCAAATCCAAATTCAATTCCAACCGGGAAGATATTCTCGAACGCGCTAAACAATGCGTTCGTTGGGCGCGAAACTTCACCGACGACGTGGAGTTTTATGCAGAAGACGCCGGTCGAACCGACAACGAATACCTGGCGCAGGTGATTGAAGCGGTCATTGCCGCAGGCGCTACGGTGGTGAATATTCCCGATACGACTGGCTATTGCCTGCCTTATCAGTACGGCGAAAAAATTGCTTTTCTGATAAATAATGTGCCGAATATTGACAAAGCCATCATTTCCTGCCACTGCCATAACGACCTTGGGTTAGCCACCGCCAACTCTATTGCAGGTGTCATCGCCGGCGCCCGGCAGATCGAATGCACCGTCAATGGCCTCGGCGAACGCGCAGGCAACACCTCGCTGGAAGAAGTGGTGATGATTATCCGGCAACACGCACACCTCGATTTCCATACCAGCGTGGATGCCCGCCAACTCAACCCGATCAGTCGCCTCGTTTCGGATACCATGCGGATGCCGGTGCAACCCAACAAAGCCATCGTTGGCAGCAACGCATTCTCCCATTCATCGGGTATTCACCAGGACGGTTTTTTGAAAGATGCGCAGACCTATGAGATTATCGCGCCGGAAGAAGTTGGCGCCGATACGTCCAAAATTATACTGACCGCCCGCAGCGGTCGTTCTGCTTTGGCTTACCGCTTCCGAAAACTCGGTTACGATTTCAACCGCGACGAAGTAGATAAATTGTACGAAGCCTTCCTCCAGGTGGCCGACGAGAAAAAAGAAGTGCAGGATGAAGACCTGAAAATAATGGCGATTACAATGATGAGCTACGAAACGTGAGTGGTGAATTGTGAGTCGTGAGTAGTAAAATTAGTGGTAATACGTTGAATTCGTGGTTATTAGAAAAAAGTGATTGTTCACAAATAGCACCTGTCCGAAAGTTTCTTTTGAAATGAAAAACACTTTTTTCAGATTCAAACGAGATTTTCAGACAAGTTCTCAACCAAACTGTAAATCCTTTTATCCGGTGGGCTGTGTTTTATTTTT
>JAYSZC010000068.1:0-2297 GCA_043738235.1 Lewinellaceae bacterium
GATAAATCGCTCCATTCTCGAGCGGATGTATTATCAACCCTTATCAACCTTTTTATCAACCTCATCAACCTTTTTATCAACCTCATCAACCTTTTTATCAACCTCATCAACCTTTTTATCAACCTCATCAACCCACTAAAACTTGTTTAGAGCAAACGAGTTGCTTAGGTTTGCCCAAAATTTATTCAAAATGACCAAGCGATCCTTTTCCCTGCTCTTTGACGGCAATGCACGACTTCGCACTTCGCACTTCGCACTTCTGACTATCTTACTGCTCTGCGCAAGCAACCTGTTCGCTCAAAAAACCTCCGTTCAAAACATCGAACCACGCGTCGAAGCGCTGTTAGCGCGTATGAGCATGGAAGAAAAAATCGGACAACTCACCCAGATGCCGGGCGATATCAGCACTGGCACCGATGTTGCCAAAGACGATTTATTAAATCAGATACGCACTGGTAAAATTGGCTCCATCCTCAGCCATACCAATTTTCAGAATAAAATCACCATGCAGCGCGTAGCCACCCGGGAAACCCGGCTTGGTATTCCCATCATCTTCGGTTTCGATGTGATCCACGGCTACAAAACCATTTTCCCGATCCCGCTGGCGCAGGCAGCCAGCTGGGAACCGGATTTGATCGAACGCATCGAACGGATTGCGGCAGAGGAGGCTTCCGCCGACGGCCAGCACTGGACTTTTTCCCCTATGGTCGATATTTCCCGCGACCCGCGTTGGGGCCGCAATATGGAAGGCTCGGGCGAAGATCCCTACCTCGGCAGCCAAATGGCCGCCGCCCGCGTGCGCGGCTTCCAGGGCAACGACCTGAGCGCTCAAAACACCCTGGCTGCCTGCGCCAAACACTTTGCCGGTTATGGCTTTGTGGAAGCAGGCCGCGACTACAATTCGGTAGACCTCAGCGAACAACGCCTGCGCGAACTCATTCTGCCACCTTTTCAGGCAGCAGCCGATGCCGGAAGCGCCACTTTTATGAATGCCTTCAATACCATCAACGGCGTCCCGGCCAGTATGCACAAACACCTGCTGACGGATATTTTGCGCGGCGAATGGACCTGGAAAGGCCTTGTCGTCAGCGACTGGAATTCTTTCGGCGAAGTGATTATTCACGGTGCTGCTGCCGACGACGAAGAGGCTTCCGCCAAATGTATCACCGCAGGCAGCGATATGGACATGGCCGGCGGCACTTTCCAGCGCGGGCTGAAAAAAGCGATCGACCATGGCAAAGTCACCCATGCGCAACTCGATGAAGCGGTACGCCGGGTGCTTCGGCTCAAATACATGCTCGGCCTGTTCGACGACCCTTTCAAATACCTGGATTTGAAACGCCACGACGCTACTTTATACAAAGCCGAATTTCGCCAGACAGCCCGCGAGGCAGCCGCCAAAAGTATGGTACTGCTCAAAAACGACGGCGGACTGCTTCCCCTGAATCCTTCAGGCCCTTTCAAAAAAATTGCCATCGTCGGCCCCCTTGCCGACAGCCGGAGTTACAAAGATTATATGAGTTTCTGGACCCTCGGAATCGGAATGCGGGATTATGATTCTACCAAGGTTGTCACGCCTGCTATGGCGCTCAAACCCGCGCTCGAAGCGCTCGGATTTGAGGTAACGGTGGTGCAAAGCGACCTGAACGCAGCCAGCGAAGAAGCGGCATACAACGCTTCCATCCAGGCAGCCAGAGATGCCGACCTGATCATAGCCTGTGTGGGCGAACGGGGTCTGGACTGTGGAGAAAGTCGCTCCGTGTCCGATATTAACCTGCCGCGCGGGCAGGAGCGTTTTCTGCGCATCGCCTCATCCAATGGCGCAAAACCAACTGTGATGGTGTTGTTCAACAGCCGCCCCCTGACCTTTAGCTGGGCTAATGAAAACATGGAAAGTATCCTGGTGGCCTGGCAGCCCGGTTACGAAACCGGTAATGCCCTGACGGACATCCTGACAGGCAAGGAAAATCCCGGCGGAAAATTGCCGGTAACATTTCCACGTTCTCTGGGCCAGGTGCCGCTTTATTACAATGCCCTGAATACGGGCCGTCCACAGGAACGCCAGGGCCAATTGTGGACCAGCGGTTTTCTCGACAGCCCTACTTCGCCGGCGTATCCTTTCGGCTTCGGCTTGAGTTATACGACTTTTACGTACGACGCGCCGAAAGTGAATAAAACACAAATCAAGATGGGAGAAACCCTCGAAGTTTCCGTTACGGTCACCAATACCGGGAAAGTAGCAGGCGCTGAAACGGTACAGTGTTACATCCGCGACCTGGTGGCCGACATTTCCCGAC
>JAYSZC010000069.1:0-2297 GCA_043738235.1 Lewinellaceae bacterium
TTTCATTAAAAACACAACTTTTGCACCCGCCAACCCCGCTTGTGTTTTAATTTTTTGAATATGCAAATCCAGATTCCCCGGTTAAAAAATACCGAATCCGGCAATTTTTTCCTCATTGCCGGCCCCTGTGCGATCGAAGGCGAACAGATGGCTTTCGACATCGCCGGCCAGGTGCAGGAAATCTGTCAGCGCCTGGCAATTCCCTATATTTTTAAGGGTTCCTACCGCAAAGCCAATCGCAGCAAACGCGATTCTTTCACCGGCATCGGCGACGAAAAGGCGCTGGGCATCCTGCAGGCAATCGGCAAACATTACGACCTGCCCACTACTACGGATATTCACACCGACCCGGAAGCCGCATTAGCCGCGCAATACGTGGACATCCTGCAAATCCCGGCGTTTTTGTGCCGCCAAACCAGCCTGCTAACGGCGGCGGCCCTGACGGGTAAAGTGGTGAATATCAAAAAAGGGCAGTTTGTAGCGCCGGAAGCCATGCGTTTTGCTATGGAAAAAGTGCAGGAAGAAGGCAATCCGAATGTGATCCTGACGGAACGCGGCACTACTTTCGGCTACCAGGACCTGATTGTCGATTATCGCGGGCTGCCCGCCATGCAATCCTTCGGCGCGCCGGTTGTGCTGGATTGCACCCATTCGCTGCAACAACCCAACCAGAGCAGCGGCGTCACAGGCGGGCGGCCGGCACTGATTGAAACGATCGCCCGGGCAGGCATCGCAGTCGGCGCCGACGGCCTTTTTATTGAAACGCACCCAAAACCATCGGAAGCAAAATCGGATGGCGCGAACATGCTCCCGCTTGACCGGCTCGAAGCGCTGCTGGAACGTCTGGTGCGTATCCGGCAAGCTATTCTTTGATGTGTTTCGTGTGTGGTGTTTGGTGTTTGGGGGTGGTAACCCTTGGCGCCCCAAACACCAAGCACGATACACGAAACACCACACACCAATACCTATGGTTTCGATTGAACAACTATATTCGATTTATCTCCGGCATTCGGTCGCCGGCACGGATACACGCCGGCTGCCGCAGGGCTGCATTTTTTTTGCCTTGAAAGGCGCTAGTTTTGATGGCAATCAGTTTGCTGCACAGGCGCTGGAAAATGGCGCTGCTTACGCGGTGATAGACGAACCGGCCAAACAAACGGACGAGCGCCTGCTACTGGTGCCGGATGTGCTGAGCGCCTTGCAACAATTAGCCACACATCACCGGATGCAGTTCGATATTCCGGTGATCGCTATCGGCGGTTCCAATGGAAAAACGACAACCAAGGAATTGATTTCCAGTATTTTATCGAGCCATTACCCTTCTCATTTTACAAAAGGAAACCTCAATAACCATATCGGCGTGCCGCTCACGCTGCTATCCATGCCGTCGAATACAGAAGTAGCGGTGATTGAAATGGGAACCAATCAACCCGGCGATATTGAACAGTTGTGCACCATCGCGCGGCCGACGCACGGGCTGCTGACCAATATCGGCAAAGAACACCTGGAGGGTTTTGGCAGCCTTGCCGGGGTGAAAAAAGCCGAAGGCGAATTGTATCGCTACCTGGCGCGGCATTCCGGGTGTGTGTTTCTCAATCTTTCTGAAAAACACTTGTCCGCTATGGCGCAACGCAATCAGCGCCGGATCGAGTACCGGCAGTCGGATATTTTAAACCCGAACGACGGAACTATCGAGGTACAAATGTTGCGGGAAATGCCTTTTGTCGAGGTGGCTTTCCTTTCCGACGAAGGACCGACCGTAGAAGTGAGGACACATTTGTTCGGGCGACACAATTTTAACAATGTGATGACGGCTATTGCCCTGGGTATTTATTTCAAGGTGCCTACCGGCAAAATCAAATCGGCATTGGAATCCTACCGGCCTTCCAACAATCGTTCGCAAATTGTGCAGTACGGCAGCAATACGGTGTTGCTGGATGCCTACAATGCCAATCCTTCCAGTATGCAACCGGCGCTGGAAAGCCTGCGGGCCATGACTGCCGAACGGAAAGTCGCTATTCTGGGCGATATGCTGGAATTGGGCGCGGATAGTAAAAAAGAACACGAAGCCATGCTGCGTTTCGCAGCCCGGCTGCAGTTAGATCAGCTGGTACTGGTAGGAGAGGAGTTTGCTCAAACGCCGTACAAACGTTACCACGCCTTGCATTTTCCTGATAATTCGGCTGCAAAAAAGTGGCTGGAGCAACAAAACTTCCAAAATACATTGATCCTGATCAAAGGTTCGCGGGGAATCAGGCTGGAGCAACTGATTGAGTAGGTTTATAAGGGTTGATGAG
>JAYSZC010000070.1:0-5667 GCA_043738235.1 Lewinellaceae bacterium
TTTCGTTTTCGCTACCAGAAACTTTCCAGGTTTTAAAAACCTGGAAAGTTTAGCACTCGATAAAAAAAAATTCGGCTCTTTTTTTGGCCGGGTATTATGAGACACCCTCTTCTTCTGACGGGATGCCTCTCACTATTCACGACTCACGACTCACGACTCAAAATTACAGGCCTGAAAAACACAAGTCCAAACCAAAACAGTCGCCAAACGGGATGTCTCTCACACCCTCACGCTCTCACTTCTCTCATTCCCTGGGAACTAAATCCGACCAAAACCCGGTTTTCAGACGTCAATTGTAACAATCATCCCGTGCAGGCAACCTACTTTTGCGGCGAGTCTGAAAACAAAACCTTCTGTATGCGTTCCTTCTTCATCTTTCTGCTCATGGCCGTTAGCGGCATCGGCCTATCGCAATCGCCCAATTCCGACGTATATCAACTGCGTATCCGCAAAGCGACTGCTCCCATTCACCTGGACGGCGAACTCAACGAAACCGACTGGCAAACAGCACAGGCAGCCGGGCATTTCAAACTGTTTTTTCCCAATGACACGGCTTACACCTCGTTTCCGACGGAAGCGTATCTGAGCTTCGACGATCGCAACCTGTATTTCGCTGCCGTGTGCTACCAGCCCCGCAGCAGTTATACGGTACAGAGTCTGCGCCGCGACTTCGCTCCCGGCACCACCGATGCCATTAACCTGCTGCTCGATCCCTCGAAGGACGGACTCAACGGTTTTTCATTTGGCATCAGCCCTTACAATGTGCAGCGGGAGGCGCTCATCGCCAACGGAGAAGTGATGTCGTTTGAATGGGACAACAAATGGTATTCGGAAGTAAAAAACTATGAAGATCGCTGGGTCGTGGAGGTCGCCATTCCTTTTAAGACCTTGCGTTATTCCGTGTCGGAAACGGACAATTCGTGGGGTTTGCAGATCAACCGCGCCAAAGTGCAAAACTTTGAGGTCAGCGGCTGGGCGCCGGCGCCTTTTCAATACAGTCCCAATAACCTGGCATTCGCGGGCAGGCTGATCTGGGAGTCGCCGCCGCCCAAACCGGGCGCTAACATTTCCCTGATTCCTTATGCCATCGGCGGCGCGAACCTGGATTATGTGCGCAACGAAAATTCATTGGAAGTGGAGCAAAAACCCTTTACCTGGAACCGCAATATCGGCGGCGACGCCAAAATCGCCCTCACCCCTGGCCTGAACCTCGACCTCACCATCAATCCCGATTTCAGTCAGGTGGAAGTAGACCGACAGGTGCCCAATCTGAGCCGTTTCGAGCTGTTTTTTCCTGAAACACGGCAGTTTTTCCTGGAAAATCGCGACTTGTTTGCCATGTATGGTTTCCCCAATACGCGGCCTTTTTTCTCCCGCCGCATCGGACTGGCCTGGAATCCCGTGCTGGAACGCAACGAAAAAGTGCCCATTGTGGCAGGCGCGCGACTCAGCGGCAAACTCACCGATAAGGTCAGGATCGGCGTGCTGAATATGCAAACCAAACAACGCGACTGGAGCAGCGACACCATTTTGCCGGCAGCTAATTTTACCGTTGCCACGGTGCAGCATAAAGTACTGGAACGCAGTACCATGAGTGCGGTGGTGGTGAATAAACAGAATTTTCTGCACAACCTGAACGAAGGGCAACGCGCCGACTGGCAGCCCTGGAACCGCATGGCCGGACTGGAATTCAACCTCTACTCCAAAGACAACCGATGGGAAGGTGAATCGTACTATCACCGCTCTTTTTCGCCCGACAAAACACAGCGCGGCAGTACCCTGGCGGGCTTTTTAAGCTACAATGACCGTTATTTTAATGCCAATCTGGGGTATAACCGCATCGACTCCACGTATTCGGCAGAAGCTGGATTTGTGCCACGGCTCGGCGTGCAATCCATTTTCCCGGGCGCCAGTTGGCGTATTTACCCTAAAAAGGGCTGGGCTGCACAACATATCACCAATTACAGTTTTGGGGTGAATGGCGATCTTACCTACGGCCTGAATGGTCAGCATACCGACCGGGAATCCTCCGTTTATTTCGGAACGGGTTTTAAAGACCAGGGTTCTTTCAATATGGGTATCTACAACTTTTACACGTACTTGTTTGAGGCCTTCGATCCCACCAATCTGTACGAAGCAGGCACCGATCCGCTTCCGGTGGGCGGCTATACGTATTCCGGTTTATATGCGAGTTATGTATCCGGCACTTCCTACAATGTACAGGGCGATATCTCGGTCATAGCGGGCGATTATTTCAATGGAACGCTTTTCCAGGTGGAAGGCCGGCTCGCTTACCGGCAACAGCCGCTGGGCATTTTTTCCGTATTGTACAGCTACAACCGGATTCACCTGCCCCGGCCTTTTGCTTCCGCTGATTTCTGGCTGGTCGGCCCGCGGGTGGAACTGGCATTCAGCCACGATGTTTTTTTCAGTTCGTTTTTCCAGTACAACACGCAGGCGAACAATTTCAATATCAACGCCCGTCTGCAATGGCGATTTGCGCCGGCATCGGATATTTTCTTCGTGTACACCGACAATTCTTACGCCCGTGAAATCAGAAATACGCCGGTGCAGTTTTTTTCACCCAAAAACAAGGCGGTGGTGCTGAAATTCGTTTATTGGATGAATTTGTAAAAGGATTGTTGGATTAAATGGAACACGGATTTGACGGATGGGACACGGATTTTCGCGCTTCGCGCTCGTAGGAATAATGGGGACGCGGATTAAACGGATTACGCGGATTACGCGGATTTTCGCGGATTTTCCCGCTTTAGAATTGACCTGATTTTCTAAAAGTGAACATATTTGATCCGTGTCAACTCTAAAGCGGGAAAATCCGCGTAATCCGTTTAATCCGCGTTGTCCCCATTATTCCTACGAGCGCGAAGCGCGAAAATCCGTGTCCCATCCGTTCAATCCGTGTTCCTTTTCATCCAAAAAAAATCGTCCAATCACTCATCCGATCTGGTACCGCAGGTACTTAATCGTTTTCCCGGCGGCCAGGTGTTTGGTTTCATACAGCGTCTGAATGCTCAGTTCGGGCATGGGAAGCATGTTGGCATAAATGTCTAAATTCTGGAGTAGCAATTGGCAACGCGGATCGGAAGCGATGGTTTGCAGGGAAAATTTTACAAAATCATCGTCATCGTGTTTGAGGTGTACGGGGCCGTTCGATTGCAGGATTTGCCTGAATTTTTCGTGAAAATACGGAGAGGTAAGCCGCCGGTTTTCCTTGATGGCCCTCGGAAAAGGGTCGCAGAAAGTGATCCAGATTTCGGCAACTTCGCCGGGCGCAAAAAAACGGTCGATGATCTCGATGCGGGTGCGCAGAAACGCCGCGTTGTGCAGACCCTGTTCCAGCGCGTCTTTTGCGCCTGCATGAAGCCGGTTGCCTTTCACGTCCACGCCGATGAAATTGCGCTCCGGGAACAGTCGCGCCAGCCCGACCGTGTATTCGCCGCCGCCGCAAGCCAGTTCCAGCGTGATAGGATGATCGTTTTTGAAATGTTGTTCCTGCCAGCGGCCTTTCAAATCCACCGGTTCCATACCCGCGCCTACCAGTACAGGGTTTTGTACGCTGTAACATTCGTACACATTCGGAAAAGCCAGGATTTCGGCAAATTTGCGCAGCTTGTTCTTGCGGGCCATGTGATGGGTTTGACGGGTTTGATGGTTTGAAAAGTTTGATGGTTTGTGGAGCTTCGCTTTTGGCTGTTAATCTATGAAATGCACACAAAACTAATTGAAAATCAAAGTCTTTTGCCGTGCAAGGGTCTTACGACCCGCACTTCTTTGCCCACGCGAGTTTTTTTAACCACAACGGACACAAAGGGGTTTCACAAAGGACACTAAGCGTAGAGTTGACCGCATTTTTCCAATCATTTGCAATGCTTATGCGATGTTTACAGTAAATACTAAGCGGGACGAGTCAACTCTACGCTTTGTGTCCTTTGTGAAACCACTTCGTGCCCGTTGTGGTAAAAAAGTCGCGTAGGTTTGGAGTTTAAGGGTAATTCAACGGCCGCAAAAGTCGAATTTTTTGAAGAAAAAACCCTGAAATTATGAGGGTGTCTCCCTAAAAGCCCTGCACAACCGCCAAAAGCGAAGCCCCCTCAACAATCTTAACCCTCAACGTCTCAACAACCTCAACCGACTTCGCACTTCGCACTGTCGACTTCGCACTTCTTACTACCTTTGCGCCTCGTTTCAACGCACGCACTCCTTAAACGTATAACAGACCAACGCCTGTGAATTTCCTTACGCTCGAAAACGTCACCAAAAGCTACGGCGAAAAGGTGCTGTTTAAAAACATCAACCTCTACATCGACAAGGGCCAAAAAATCGGACTGATCGCTAAAAACGGTACCGGCAAAACCACCCTCATGCGCGTGATCGCCGGTCGGGAGGGCAGTGAAGGCGAGCAGGCGAAAATCATACTGCGCAAGGATATCCGCATCGGCTGGCTCGATCAGGAGCCTTATTTTTCGCCCAACCTGGATGTGTTGAGCGCAGTGCTCGACCCTTCCAACCCACTCGTGCGGGTGGTGCAACGCTACGAACACGCGCTCAACCACCCCGACAACCCCGACGAGCTCCAGTTGGCCATCGCGGATATGGATTTGCACAACGCCTGGACCTTTGACGCCAAAGTAAAGGAAACCCTGTCCCGCTTTCGCATGGACGACTACGAGCAAAAGGTCAGCACCCTCTCCGGCGGCCAGCAAAAACGCGTCGCTTTGGTCAAAATTCTGCTCGAAGAACCCGATTTCCTGATCCTCGACGAACCGACCAACCACCTGGACGTGGAAATGATCGAATGGCTGGAAGAGTACCTGCAACAGCCGGGCATCACCCTGTTTATGGTGACGCACGACCGCTATTTCCTGGAAAATGTGTGCGATAGCATCATTGAACTGGAAGGCGGACAACTGCGGCGTTATTCGGGTTCTTATTCCGATTATCTGGAAAAAAAGGCGCTGCGCGAGGAGGTCGAATCCACGACCTACGAAAAGCAGAACAAACTCCTCAAAAACGAACTGGAATGGGTGCGCCGCTCGCCGCAGGCGCGTACCACCAAAGCCAAAGCGCGGGTGGATGCCTATTTTGACCGCAAGGAAACCAACGACAGCCTGAAAAAGACGAAGGATGAAATGAGCCTTCAGATCAAGGAAAACTGGCTGGGCGGGAAGATTGTGGAATTGCACAACATCAGCAAGGGATTCAATGGACGCACCCTGATCGAGAATTTTACCTATAAATTCAAACGAAAAGAACGCGTCGGCATCGTCGGCCCCAACGGCTCCGGCAAGTCCACCTTTCTGCAAATCGTCACACAAATCCTGCCGCCCGATACCGGCAAAGTGGTCGTCGGCGATACCATCATTTTCGGACATTACAAACAGGAAGGTATCCAACTCAAAACAGACAAACGGGTGATCGACGCGGTGCGCGACATCGCGGAAGTGATCCCGCTCGAAAAAGGCAAGGAACTATCGGCGGCCCAATTGCTCGAACGTTTCCTGTTCACCCGCTCGCAGCAGCAGGTGTATGTCAGCCAGCTCAGCGGCGGAGAACGCCGCCGACTGTACCTGCTCATGGTGCTGATGAAAAACCCGAACTTCCTGATCCTCGACGAGCCGACCAACGACCTGGACGTGCTCACTTTGC
>JAYSZC010000071.1:0-2295 GCA_043738235.1 Lewinellaceae bacterium
CGAGCGAGCCGAGCCGATCCGTTCCTTTGAACATCATGTGCTCGAAGTAGTGCGCCAGACCTGTAGTATCTGCCGGATCGTGTTTGCTGCCTGCCCGCACTGCGATTTCAGTATATACGCGCGGTTCGTCGGTATTGACGGAAAGAAAAAGACGGAGTCCGTTGGCCAGCGTGTGCATTTGCACCTGAATGGGGTCGCCTGTGACGGATTGAAATATAGTATTTTTGGAAGGTGCGTAGTCGTGCATATTTTTTCATGATTACATTGATGTGATAGATTACCCTGATTGCTGCTCGTGAATTTCAAAAGATTACAATCCGACTACTATTGTTTTTTGTTCGCTAAAACGATGTTAAACAGGAAATCGCGTACTTGGTTGGGTAAAAAAACAGGAATTTTTGCCCTTTGCAATTTTGCCCTTTTACTAAGGCGGATAGTCAAAATAAAAATCCGGGATGTCTATTTCCTGAAGGCTTGCGTTACCACCTCAAACCATCAAACCTTTCAAACCATCAAACTATCTTATTCTCCCCCATCAGTCTGGGCGCGTTGAATAGCGTATTGTCCTACCTGTTTGCCGGACGTCAGGCCCACTTCCGAGTCGAAACGGTAGTGAATACAGCCGTAAATCCGCGATTCGGACGCTTCTTTTGCCAGGTTTTGCAGCTCGGTGCTTTTGTCGGGAAACAAATAAGACAGCACTTCAGCACCGGCGCCGGAGAAGGTGGAGTGGCCGGAGGTATAAGCCGGAAAATTTGGAATACCGGTACTGGTTTCCACACTCGGATCTACTTCAGTGGGGCGCGGATACAGGTAGAAATATTTGATATCCCAGCAGACCACGCCCGCATCGTGCATAGCGGTATTGACTAAGCCCATGACCCGTGCCGAGCGCAGTTCGTTCAATTCTTTGTCGTAAATCAGTTCGGCGGCCTTGCGATTCCAGTGTCCCGGCGGGGTATAGGTACCGGTACCGTCGGCCCAGAAACTTGCGATCCGGAATTGCTCGCGGGTGCGGTTTTTCGACATATCGCGCAGTTCATTGATAGCCTTCTCAAAGTCAGGGCTTCCAACAGCCGGCGGCGGCGGCGGGCGATTGGCGATCATGGTAGCCTGGTCGAAATTCCAGGTTTTTACATTGAAGAAAAACGGCAGCATGGGTGGGCGGGCGGGCAGGTCGCGGCTGGTCCATTGTGTCGTAATACCCCGTGCAGTTGCATCGGCGCGCAATTGCGCCACACCGGGCTGATTGTTGGCCATGCCCATTTTATCCGTTTTGGCATAAGCGATAATACGTTCTGCCACCAATTTGCCCAGCGCTTCCCCGGCATCGAGGTCGCTTTGTACATTCGCGCCCGCCCAGAGACGGCTTTCGGTATGTTCTTCAGCGCGACCGCTTAAAAATTCCTTCTCGCCCGGGAACAGGAATTTGAGTACCTCGCTGGAAGCATAAGCGATCACGGCGTCCTCAGAAGGGTACGACGGCAGATCGTTGGCAGGGATGAGCGGCTGTATGTTTGCATCGTTTTTGTAAGGCGCCAGGCGGTTGTACTGAAATTTGTAATTCCAGGTAGTCACCAAAGCATCGTGTTGAGCCACTGCCAGCAAAGCCAGCGCACGGGAAGTATAGGGTGGATTGGCAAAAGGAAAACGCGGATAGACCGTCGGGTTATTGGCATCCGGGAGAGGGTAGGTGCCATCAGGGTTGACTTTCGGCGCAGCGTTGTATTCGGCAGCCAGTTCGCGGGCGATTTCATGCCAGCGCAGCACTGCATTGCTACCCCAATAACGGGCGGCATCTTTTTGTTCGCCGGTAGCGGCGGCCATTTTGTTTTTCAAATCAGTCAATTCTGCCAGATAAGCGGCGGAGCCTGCGGCTTCGGGGGCTGCGACGGAAAGTTCGCTGCCGTTGGCTAGCACATAGGTTTTCCACGCGCCGCCGTTGTTGTCCAATGATGTTTCATTGTAAGGCTCCAAAACAGCATTGGTGGGCGTTTTATCGCACTGATTGAAACCGAGCAGCAGCGCGAGCAGAAATAAGTTGCGTAGTGTGTGTTGCATATCAGTGTTTATTTGTCGCTTGTCACTTTTTTAGAAAGTTCAAAGAAATAGAATACGGCTCCGGTGAATGTAGTGCCCAGACCGACATTGCGGCCGCTCAACACCTGGTTGGCGCTGGCGGAAATGGCCAGATGGCCAAAATAGTATTTGGCAAAAATCCCAGCCGAAGCGGCGCGCATTTTATTACATGGAAACGGCATATCGTTGTAGCGGATATCGTCGCCCGACAAACCA
>JAYSZC010000072.1:0-2294 GCA_043738235.1 Lewinellaceae bacterium
AAAAGTCGATCCAAATAAAAATCGCTCGCGCCGTCATACTTTTGCCCGCTCGGTTGTTCAATCCTGCTATCAAACTCATCCATCATGGCCATCCTTCCATCCTTTACATCAAGGTACCCAATCCTCATCATCAAGGTATGACTTTCGACGTAACCATCCCCGTACTCAACGAAGCGGAGACTTTAGACCGGCAAATTCGGATCCTGCACGCTTTTTTGAGCCGGCATTTTCCCGAAAAAGGGCAATGGCGCATTGTGATTGCCGACAATGGCAGTACCGACGATACCCGGCATATTGCAGCATTGTTGTGCAATGAGTTTTCGGAACTGCAACTGGTACGCGTGCCCGAAAAAGGGGTTGGATTAGCCCTGAAAACTTCCTGGACACAAAGCCAGGCAGACATAGTCGGATATATGGACCTGGATTTGGCCACGGATTTGCAACATTTTATACAAGCTTACAACGCGCTCGCTACCGAAGGTTTCGATGTGGTATACGGCACCCGGCTGCATCGTAGCGCCCGGGTGATCGGCCGAACCCTGAAGCGGGAAATCACCTCCCGGATTTTCAACTTGCTGCTCAGAACCTACCTCGGCACCCGTTTTTCTGATGGCATGTGCGGCTTCAAATGGCTGCGGCGCGAATGGGCGCAACCGCTCATGGACGGCGGCGCCGTATCCAACGGCTGGTTTTTCAGCACCGAACTGCTGGCCGTTGCCGAATGGAAAGGATTGAAAATGTGTGAATTACCCGTAAAATGGACCGACGATACCAGCGGCAGCAAGGTGGATATTCCAAGGCTGGCGAAACAATATGTGCAGGCGATGCGGGTGCTGAAACAAAAGGCAAATATGCAAAGGGCAAAGGGCAAAATGTAAAAAGGCAAAGGGCAAAAAGCAATGTAAATCAATGAGTTGCAGAAGGTTTGGTTTTTCTAATTTTGCCCTTTGCAATTTGCTTTTTACATATTGCCCTTTGCCTTTTGCATATTATACTATGCCTCTACCAGAACTCGTACTCGGTACCGCCCAATGGGGCTGGACAGTCGCCCGCGACGAAGCATTCCGCCTGCTCGATCTCTGGCTGAAAACCGGCCACCGGAACATCGACGCAGCGACCAATTATCCCATCAATAAAAATCCCGGCGACTTCCGGGCTTCCGAAAAAATCCTGCACGAGTATGTGCGCGCCCACGGCCTGCGCGACCTGCGCATTACCATGAAAATAGGCAGCCTCGACAACATGCGTACGCCGGACATCAACCTCGCCCCCTCTTTTATCCTGATGATAGGCGATGAATACCGGCGCCTGTTCGACGACAACCTGCACTGCCTGATGCTGCACTGGGACAACCGCGACGACGAAAACGCCATTCGCGGCTCGATGGAAGCCTTAGCCGTGCTGCAAAAAGAGCAGGGGCTTCAGCCGGGACTATCCGGCATCGACCACCCAGACATGTATGCCGCCATCAATGCAGACTTGGGACTTTCCTTCGATATTCAATTGAAAAACAACCTGTTACAATCGGATATTGGGCGCTACCAGGCAATGCGTGAACAAGGCGGCCACCGTTTTTTTGCATATGGTATCAATGCCGGCGGTATCAAACTCGACGGCCTCTACCCGAGCAACAGCACTTTCCTGCGCCGCGGCGGCGACCCGGAAAAAGTAGCGGCTACGCTGGATCAACTGCGCAGCATTTTACCTAAACTCAATACGGATTTTGTGCGCCCGCCCGTCAAAACCATGAACCACGTCGGACTGATCTACACCGCCCTGAATCCACAGTTCAGCGGGATGCTCCTGGGCGTTTCTTCTGTGGCGCAATTGAGCGAAACGCTGGATTACTGGCGGAATTTGGAGACGTATGATTACGGGGATGTGTGGGCGGCGCTGGGGAAAATAGGAGTGACGAATCGTGATAATTTGTAAATTCATGTGATGTTTGAACTATTCATAAGAAAGCATTCACATAATGTAGGTATCTTAATGTATGTTTGTTCTTGGTGAAAAAAAACACCAGGATTTCCTTATGAATAATTGGATTTGGAAGCTGATTATTCTCATTTCTTTGATCACCCTGCCCGGAACCCGGGCAAAAACGCAAGTTATTGTAGATCAGCCATTTTCGGCCAATTTATCATTACAAGGTCATTTGAGTTTTTGGGTCGACTCTTCGAGAAACACTTCTTTCGACAGTCTTCCCCGACACCGCTTCGCTCCCTTTCCTTATGAATCCATTCGGCTCACCCCGCAGCATGAATACTGGTTTTCTTTCCAATTAGTTTGGATAC
>JAYSZC010000073.1:0-5660 GCA_043738235.1 Lewinellaceae bacterium
CGATCTTACAACAAGTGCATAGTCAGAAAAACTAAATTGTTTCCATGCTCCCGTCAATATCCCAATATCCCAATATCCCAATAATTTCACCACACACCCAACCCAGAGTAAGCAACTTGCGTGTAGGAGATTGTCATGACATTGAAACAAATATTTTCAACCGACGATCTCTTTCACATGAAAAAACTGCTGTTATTATTTCCCGGACTTTTTATATCCGTTTTCCTTTATTCCCAAAACCCGGCTTGTACGGCCGGCGTCTGGCCGACTAATTACGAAGACGGCGTCACTACTTTATCGGCCATCGACTCCTCTTCCGCCGGGGTAACTTCTTATGAATGGAGTACCGGCGCAACCAGTTCAAGTATCGATGTAACAACCGAAGGCGTGTATTGTGTTACCATCACCTATGCCGATGGTTGTGTAGCCACTGCCTGCGACACCTTGTCGACTGATTACTGCTGGTCTTATGCGAGTGCATGGCTCACTGCAACCGGGTATCACGTCAGCGCTTATCACGGACCGCATTACCTGGATCCTACCTATTTATGGAGCAACGGCGTTGCAACGTCTTCCTTCACTACTACGGTGCCGGGTACATATTGTGTAACGGTGACGCTTGAAAATGGCTGTACTTCTACGTCTTGTGTGCAAGTAAACAATCCGAATCCTCCATCCTGCTCAGCTGAAATATGGCCTGTGGGTTATGAAAACGGCGTTACCACGCTTTCTGCCGCCGACTCATTCCCGGCACAGGGAAGCAGTTATTTGTGGAGTACCGGTGCAACTACTCCAACAATTGATGTGACCAATGAAGGTTTGTATTGTGTTACGATTACATTTTCAAACGGGTGTGTTGCGACCGCTTGCGATACGTTATTGAACGACGAATGCTGGTCGTATGCCAGCGCCTGGCCGACTCTGGCAGGAATGTATGTAAGCGCGTATGCCCTCCCGAATTATCTGGATGCTACGTACTTGTGGAGTAATGGTGAAACAACATCCGGTTTCAACACGAGCGTAGAAGGTACGTATTGTGTAACCGTCACGCGTGAAAACGGATGTACTTCTACTTCCTGTGTAGAGGCTTTTTTCCCAACTACCTCTTTTACCGTTTGGGTTGCTCCCGGCGATTCGACCAACAATGACCCGGTAATAGCCAATGTTTATTTGATTGAGTATGATAGTCTTGCGGGTACCTTGATGTTGGCATACACACAACAAACGAACAGCAGCGGTTTGGCGGAGTTTGCAGACATTGCGCCGGGTCGATACCTGGTCAAAGCGGCAGTTGTAGCAGGCACAGTCGGGTTTACGGATTTCCTGCCCACCTACGGTTCTTCTGAGCTATTCTGGAGTAATGCATACAGACATACTGTTTATCCATTTTCAGGAAACGGCGCTTATATTTATCTGATTCCCGGTAATAACCCCGGCGGCCCGGGCTTTATTGGCGGCTTAATCAGCGAGGGCGCAAATGTAACAGGCGGCAATCCTCAGGCCGAATTTTTCGGCGAAGGAGATCCGGTTCCCGGCGTGAGTATCGTGATTACCCTGCCCGACGGAACTGCTGTTGCAGCCGCTATCACCAATGCCAACGGCGAGTATAGTTTCCCAAGCCTGGCTTACGGTACCTATATCGTGACCATCGATATTCCGGGCGTTGCGCCTGTTTCCACCACGATTACCCTTTCACCTGAACAGCCCGGCTTTTCAGGCGTCAATTTCAACCTGACGGAAAGCGGTGTGGTTTTATCTGCAAAAGACGTTGATTTTGAGGCATTTGCAAAAGTATCGCCCAACCCCGTGCGCGATGTGCTGCAAGTGGAACTGACGAATGCGGATGGCGAACTCCTGCTGACGAATGTGCAAGGACAAATCATGCAGAAAGTGGCTGTTAACGCTACGCAGATGCGCCTTTCGCTCGCATCTTTGCCCGAAGGTATCTATCTGCTGACAGCGCGTACGGCTAAAGGCTCTCAAAGCACCCGGATTGTAAAACAATAGTGTTGATCGGTTGAGGATGTTGAGAAGTTGAGATTGTTGAGGGTAATAACCTAGACTTGGGAATTACCACCCTCAACAATCTCAACCTCTCAACATCCTCAACAATCTCAAACATCATCAACCGAATCATCCGCTCAACATGAATCTTGATCCGCAGATGTTGCAGGCAGCGCAGAAAGGCGACCGCAAGGCACAATACGCCTTGTACCGGGTTTGCTTTCCTGTGCTGATGGCCGTCTGCGCCCGCTATAAACGCGACGAACAGGAGGCAGCGGCGGCTGTGAACACGGGGTTTTTGAAAATTATCCAGCACCTCGATCGCTACCGGCGGGAAGAAGTGCCGTTTGAGGCCTGGATCCGGCGGATTATGATTAATACGGTGATCGATGAGTTCCGGCGGGAAAAGAAATGGCGCGAACTCACCGTTTTTACGGATACCATAGAAAAAGTACACCCCCTCGAACCAGTTGTGTGGAACGAAGCGGAACAACGCCTCGACGTGCAGCACCTGGAAGATATGTTGCGGCGGCTGCCCCGCGTGACGCAGCAGGTATTCAACTTATTTGCGCTCGACGGATTTACACACCGGGAAATTGGCGAAATGCTGGCCATCAGCGAAGGGACTTCCAAATGGCACGTGAACCACGCCCGAAACCAACTCCAAAACTGGATTAAAACTGAACTGAAACCGGCAATTTGAGCTATGGAAAATATAGATGATTTCATGCAACGCAAATTTGACAGCGATGACCCTGCCGAACGTTTCCCTTTCCGCGAGGAATACTGGGAACAGGCGCAGGCATTGATCGAAGCCGATGAACACCGGCGGCTAAAGCGGCGGCGATTCCTGTTTTGGTGGTTTTTCAGCGGACTGCTGGTCGGCGCAGGCGCTTTATGGCTTTGGCTGGGACAGCCCGGACAGGCGTCTGAATGGGCCTCCGGTAAAGATGCTGCACAACCCGGCGTAGTTACGCCTGCCGCTCCTTCCCTTAAAAACACCTTGCCTGGTAATGATAAATCCAATATAGCAACAACACCCGGTTCAACAAACGCATCGTCTGAATCTGGTTCTGGTAATAGTTTAAAAAATATTGACAATCAACAAGATAGAGTAGGGGAGGGGCAAGTGCAAGCCGGATCGACGCCCGAAAAAACAAAAGAAACCCTTTCTGTTTCTGCGCTTCCGGGAGTGCGCAAACCGGCGCTTGCGCCGCCAAAAAATAACCGAAAAGCACCAGCTGCCGAAAAACCGGACAGCATTGAAAAAAGTACAGTTCCGGGCGACCCATCATCCGAAAACAACAGCCCCGCCCGGGCAAAAACAACAGAACAAAACGCTGCAATAAAACAAGTTACAAGCATTTTACCTGACAATCAGGCGCCTGCCCCGGCGAATGTACCTGTGTCGCCAGGCGATTCGACTCAGGCAACGGATGCTGTTCCAACAGTCAGTGTCGCTTTATTGGAGGTGCTTGAATTGCCCTTCCCGCGGGCCTTGCGCGACCGCAAAAACCTGGTGTTTCACAAAACGCCGAAAAAATATGCCGCCGAGATAAAACCAGTTTCCGACAAACGTTTTGTTTGGGGTGCAGCGACTTCCGTATCCACTTGGAAAAGTGGTACGGGTTATACCGCAGGCATTTTTGGAAATTACCGCTTGAACGCGCCCTGGTCGCTGACCGCCGGACTCCAGTTGCGCTACCTGCCGCCGCCTACGACTGATCCTTTACCGGACAGTTCCGAACAGGTAAGCGTGCAGTACCGCTATTCTTTCGGGTTTGAACGAACTGAATGGCGGCGTACCACAGTAGGTTTATATTACCTGGAAATTCCGCTGGCAGCGCGTTGGCAGCGAGGCCGGCTCGGCCTCGAAGCAGGTGTGGCGCCGGGCATATTGTTGCGGGCAAGAGACCAGGTGACCCAAACCTTAGAAAGTTCGCTGGGCGGCATTGAAACACCCACAAAACGGTTTGAAACGGGTGAAAAATCGAAGTTTCGCCGTGGCTATTTCAGCACTTTTGTATTGGCGGAATGGCGGGTGGTCTCCAGACTTGGTTTGACGCTGCGTGGCAATTACCGCCCGGGAAGCATCCTGAAACCCGTCGAAAATGTGGAATTTGAAAAATACGCCCTGGGTCTGGATATAGGATTGCGCTGGCGTTTTTAAATTGTATCAATCAGAAATCATCCATGCAAAAGAAATATAGTTGGCTTTTCCTGTTCGTGTTGTTGTTGTGGTCGGCGTGCAGCAAGGAACCGATCCCGCCGGATATTCCCGGCGAACCGGTGTTTACCGCGCAATTTCAATTCGATGCCGGAGAGCAGGCGCTCAGCGCCGGGCAGGATTCCCTGTACCTCTTTACAACGTATCGCAGCGCCCCGGGTGCAATACTTGTTTTGAGCGGGGCTTTTGCGCCCGTCGATTGCCCCGATGGAGATTGTCCGGGCAGCCTCACATTCGAGCTTCGAAATGACCGGACAGGATCTGCCGTTGTTCCTGACACCTTGTTTGAACTGGGCAGCCGGGCTTACTTTAATGCAGCGCCTCAGGCGAGCGACAGTATCATACGCATCACTTTTACAACGCCGGATACGCTTGAATACCAGACATTTCAATGGGTAATCGACAACGGCTCTCCTTTTACCGGCAAGAGTATTACAAAGGAATTTCCCGATAACGCTCCCCACGAAGTGACCCTCAGGGCCTTCAGAAGCGGCGCTTTAAAAAGTGTTGTCACGCGCACCATCGTTCCCAATAGCCTTCAGACCATTTACCCGGCGGTTGGCATTGCCGTGATCGACTCCTTACCCACCGGTGCTTATCTCCTGATTGCCAACACGTTTGACAGCCCGGTCGTCAGTTTTAACTGGAATACCGGCGATACGATCCAGGAAATTATCGCTAACCAGGCAAATGCCAGTTATGCAGTGACGGCGCGCAACCTTGCAGGCGATGCCGCATTTGCACAAATTACACTCAGCCCCCTCATGTCGCCCGGCAAAACGGCTGATTTTAATTTTTCGGTGCAAAACATCACGTCACAGCCCGATACCCTACAACTGCGCAGTGTTGTCATCCGTTGGGTAGATGAAAACGGCGTCGTCTGGGAATCACAACTGGCCGAGCAAGCGCCGGGCGCATATTTCCAGATTTTATCAACCGAGCCGTATGAATTGAATGAAAACGGGCAAAAAACGTGGAAAATGAACGTTTCTTTTTCCTGTATGCTGTACAACTCCGACAATCCGTCGGAGGCTCGCCCCATTACCGGTACGGCGGTTATAGCGGTAGCGTATCCCTGAGTGCGTAAAAAAGTCTGGTCGGGTTTAAGAAAGTGCGGGGTTGTAAGACCCACGCACGGCGGTAACGTCTGGCTCAAGAATGAGTGATAACCACTGGCTTTAGTTTGTTGACAAGCCAATCGTTACCGCCGTGCGCGGGTCTTACGACCCCGCACATTTCAGGATTAGGTTTATGGTTTATAGGTTTATAGGTTTATAGGGCGCCACTCTATAAACCTATAAACTATAAACCATCAACCTATAAACCATCAACTGATTTATTTGGCAGAAAGCCGGCAAAAGTTCTCTAATTTTGCCGCTTCAAAAATCAGTTGTTCCATTCACGTACCGTTTCGTAAAATGCTCCAGCC
>JAYSZC010000074.1:0-5656 GCA_043738235.1 Lewinellaceae bacterium
ACTCACGATTCCAGGCCTGAAAAACGATACTCAAAACCGCCGAGCGGCCAAACGGGACGTCTCTCACCTCTCACCCTCTCACCTCTCACTTCTAGATTACCTTTCCCGGGTTCAAAATCCCCCTCGGATCGAACACCTTTTTGATCTGGCGCATCAATTTCATTTCCGTTTTGGAAAAGACAATATCGAGGTAAGGGCGTTGTACCAGGCCGATGCCATGTTCGCCGGAAATGGTGCCGCCCACGCTTTTGACATATTTGAAAATTTCCCGGATACCTTTGGTCACGCCGACATTCCAGGCTTCCTCGCTCAGGTCGCCGCGCAGGATATTGACGTGCAGGTTGCCATCGCCGGCGTGGCCGTAACAAACAGACTCAAAGCCGTATTTACTGCCGGTATCCTTTACTTTTTTTAGTAAAAAAGGTAATTCCGCCCGGGGCACCACCGTATCTTCTTCCTTGTAAATCGAATTTTTTTTCACGGACGGTCCAACGTTGCGGCGCAATTTCCACAGCAATGTTTTGGTGGCATCATCGTCGGCAAAAAAGATTTCCCCGCAGTCGTATTGTTCCAGCACCCTTGTAATTGTTTCACAATCAGCGTATAAACTATCAATGTGAAAACCGTCGACCTCGATGAGCAGGTGGGCAGCGTCGCTTTCCTGAATCGGAACGGGCGTTTCGCCGACATAGCGCACGGCCCAGTCGATGGCATTGCGTTCCATAAATTCCAGTCCGGAGGGCGTCACGCCCGACTGAAAAATGGCCGCCACGGCAGCGCAGGCGCTTTCTGCCGAGCGAAAAGGGACCAGCATCAGCAGGTTATGGGTAGGGTAGGGCTGGAGTTTCAGCACGATCTGTGTCACTACGCCTAAAGTGCCTTCGCTTCCGACCATCAGTTGGGTGAGGTTGTAACCGGTCGAATTTTTGAGCGTATTGGAGCCGGTCCAGATGATATCGCCGTTGGGCAGCACCACTTCGAGGTTGAGCACATGGTCTTTCACCACCCCGTATTTGACCGCTTTGGGGCCGCCGGCGTTGGTGCTCACATTGCCGCCGATAAACGACCAGCCGCGACTCGCAGGATCGGGCGGGTAAAATAATCCCTTCTCTTTCAAGGTATTCTGCAAGTTTTCAGTGATAACGCCCGGCTGGGTATGCACCTGAAAATTGCGCTCGTCGATCTGCAAAATCCGGTCGAAGCGTTTCATGGAAATCACCAGCCCGCCTTTGACGGGCAATGCACCGCCTGCGAGACCGGAGCCGCCGCCGCGTACGGTGACAGGGATACGTTCGCGGTAGCAGATTTTCATCAGCGCGCTGACTTCGGCGGTCGAACCCGGCAGGGCGACTGCTTCGGGCAGGTAAAGCAAATCCTCCGTTTCGTCGTGTCCGTGTTCCCGGAGTGCCGGTTCATCGGTCAGGAGGCAGGATTCGCTCACTATGGCGCGGAATTCATCCATGCAGGAAGCGGAGATGGGTCGGAAGGCGTTACTTTTGCCCGCGATTGTTGAAGTTGTCATTGAAAAAATTGATTTTGATTTCTTTTTAATGGAGTTTCTCTTCTTATCGCGGTTATGGCCTCACCCCCCGGCCTCCTCTCCAATAGAGAGGGGGTGACTTCACCCTTGGCATTCTTACCAAGGAATGCTAAAGGGGACTCGCTCCTCCTCTCTATTGGAGAGGGGGCCGGGGGGTGAGGCCATAAAAACCATTTGACATCAATCAAGCCTATTTTAGTCCTTGTTCTCAGTAAGCAGATAGTCATTTTGATTGACTCAAACCCATTATTCAAAGTGTTCATGAAAAAATATATTTACCTCTTCCTCCTTGTATTGGGCGCACAAAACACCATTGCCCAAAAATTCCGGGAACACCCGGCCCGGCCGGAAGGCAACAGCAAAGGTAAAGCGATTCTGACGCATTTACTTTTTGGTTACCACTTGCCCGGCGGCGATTTGTCGGATCGTTTCGGGCCTGCTTTCAGCGCCGGTCTGGGTGCGGAGTTTTTGACAAAAAACAACTTTATCCTCGGGCTGGAGAGCCATTTTTTTTATGCCAATGAGGTAAAAGAAGACCCGCTGGCCATCCTGCGCACTCCGGAAGGCGACATTATCGGCAATGACCGCGCCATCGCTTCCGTCGTTTTGCGGCAACGCGGCTTGTACACCGGCGCTTTGGTGGGTAAAATTTTTACTTTTAGTGAAAAACGAAGCGGCATCCGACTGACGCTTGGCGCCGGCTGGTCGATGCATAAAATACGCATCCAGGATGACAATAGCTCCGTCACGCAACTGACCGGCGATTACATCAAAGGCTACGACCGGCTGACCGGCGGCTTGGGCATCCAGCAATTTATCGGCTGGCAACACCTGGCCGAAAACCGCCGCGCCAACTGGATACTGGGTTTTGAGTTCGGCCAGGCCTTTACCAATACCCGCCGCGACTGGGATTTCAACGACATGCGCAAACTCGATGAAAAACGCGTCGACCTGCGCTTCGGCGTCCGCGCAGTCTGGACGCTTCCGTTCTACGTCGGCAATGCCAAAGAAATTTTTTATTGATGCTGCGCTTTTTAAGTAGTTATCCGTTACCAGTTATTGGTTATCAGTGTTGATAATCAAGCATTTACAAAGAATTCAATCAAAACTAATTTTGTACACCTATTTATACGATCTGGCCATCCGGCTTTTTGTGCTGGCGACATACGTAGCGGCTTTTTTCGACCCGAAAGCAAGACTTTGGATAGCAGGACGCAGGCATTGGCGCAGTACCTTGTCCAAGGCGGCTCTGGCTGCCCTTACTCCGCCGGAGCAGGGTCGCACTTTCTGGATTCATGCCGCTTCGCTGGGCGAGTTCGAACAGGGCAGACCGGTCATCGAGGCTGTCCGCGAGCAGTTTCCCGGCTGGCGGATTGTGCTGACTTTTTTTTCCCCTTCCGGTTTTGAAATCAGGAAAAACTATCCCCATGCCGATCTGGTGTGTTACCTGCCTGCCGACACGCGCCGCAATGCCGCCGATTTTCTGGATATTATCCGCCCCGATGTGGCTGTTTTTGTGAAATACGAGTTTTGGGCCAATTACCTGTTTGAACTTAAAAAACGGGGCGTGCCTGTTCTGTTGGTATCGGCGCTGTTTCGACCCTCGCAGCCTTTTTTTCAATGGTACGGCGTATTCTGGCGGAATATGCTGGGGTGTTTTACCCACTTTTTTGTGCAAAACGAAGCGTCTGCGCGTCTGTTGCAAGAGACCGGTTTTGAAAATGTCAGCATAGCGGGCGACACGCGGGTGGACCGTGTACTGAGTATTGCGCAACAAGCGCCGGACAATGCCATACTGGATGCATTTCAAAAAAATACCGCAACGGGTGAAACACGGGCGCTGCTGATTGCAGGCAGCACCTGGCCGGCCGATGAGGCTCTTTTAACCGCTGCCATGCGCCGGCCTGCCTTGTCGGGACTTCAATGGGTGTTTGCGCCGCACGACCCGTCCCCGGCGGCTGTGGAGCACCTGCTGGCTGCCTGTCCGTCCGAAAACCCGGGCGATGTGCTGACGTATACCCAGGCAAATACTGCTGATGCCGGACCCGCTAAAGTGCTCATTATCGACAATGTAGGTCTGTTGAATACCCTGTACCGCTATGGCCGCATTGCGTACATCGGCGGTGGTCTGGGCAAGGGCATCCACAATACCCTGGAACCTGCGGCGTTTGGACTTCCGGTCATTTTTGGGCCGAAATACGAGCGTTTTGAGGAAGCGCGACAATTTGTTGCACGGGGCGGCGCGTTTGTCGTGCGCAATGCGGAAGAGTTGTCGGCGGTGTTACTGCAATTGCAGGACGCTGATTTTTATGAAAATGCCTCCCGGGCGCTGCGCGGGTACCTGGAAGAGAACCGGGGCGCTACGGAACAGGTGATTTCTTATCTGCGTAAGCCTTGAGGTGTCATCTGCGAGGCACGAGCAGGTGACATCTCAAGGCGGGTCATGGATACATTGCTGGCCACTTCGAGATGTCACCTGCTCGTACCTCGCAGATGACACCTCGAGGCACGTGCAGATAACTCCGCTTCATTTTCCTGAAAATCTGCCAATTTTGCCACAAATTCCTCCTGTTTTTTATGAGCAGGTTCCTATCTTCGCCCCTCTTTTTAAAAAATACACCGAATTTTCAAATTTATATAATTTTCAATTTCATATGACTGGTTCAGAAATTACGATCCGCAAAGGCAAACTGAAAGTACCCAACGACCCGATTATCCCTTTTATCGAAGGTGATGGCACGGGCGCCGACATCTGGGCTGCTTCGGTGCGCGTATTGGATGCGGCTGTTGCAAAAGCATACGGCGGCAAGAAAAAAATCGTTTGGCAGGAAGTATTGGCCGGCGAAAAAGCCTTTAATAAAACCGGCAACTGGCTGCCCGACGAAACGCTGGATGTGATCAAAAAATATAAAGTCGCGATCAAAGGCCCGCTGACGACTCCTGTGGGCGGCGGTATTCGCTCGCTTAATGTAGCCCTTCGCCAGCAACTCGACCTGTACTCCTGTGTGCGCCCGGTGCGGTGGTTCAAAGGCGTACCTAGCCCGGTGAAAGAACCCGGCCTGGTCGACATGATTATTTTTCGAGAAAACACGGAAGACATCTACGCCGGTATCGAATACCTGGCCGGTACGCCGGAGGTGGAAAAAGTGCTCAATTTCCTGCAAAATGAAATGGGCGTGAATAAAATCCGTTTCCCGAAAACATCGAGCATCGGTATCAAACCCGTTTCCAAAGAAGGTACCGAACGCCTCGTGCGCGCTGCCCTCGAACACGCCTTCAAATACAAGCGCAAATCACTGACGCTGGTACACAAGGGCAATATCATGAAATTTACGGAAGGTAAATTCAAGGATTGGGGTTACGAACTGGCCGAACGCGAATACGGCGACCGTGTGTTCACCTGGGTGACTTACGACAAAATCAAAGCCGATAAAGGAGAAGAAGCCGCCAATAAAGCGCAATCCGACGCCCTCGCTGCCGGTAAATTGCTGATAAAAGACAGCATCGCCGACGCGTTCCTGCAACAAATCCTGCTCCGCCCTGCGGAATACGATATGGTGGCCACGCTCAACCTGAACGGCGACTACCTCTCCGACGCGCTGGCTGCACAAGTGGGCGGTATCGGTATCGCTCCGGGCGCCAACATCAACTACCTGACCGGCCACGCGATTTTTGAAGCCACCCACGGCACCGCGCCGAAATACGCCGGTAAAGACATGGTGAATCCTTCTTCCGTGATCCTGTCCGGCGTGATGATGTTCGAGTACCTCGGCTGGGAGAAAGCCGCCAAACTGATCGTGAAAGGGATCGAACGCAGCATCCGCAAAAAACGGGTGACCTACGACTTCGAACGCCTGATGAAAGGCGCCACCAAACTGAAATGTTCGGAGTTTGGCTCGGAGATTATTGCGAATATGTAGCGGTTATCAGTTGTCTGTTACCAGTTATCTGTATACAGCATTGGTAGTAATATTGACTTGAAAGCAACAATGGGGCGGCGACTCGGATGGGTCGTCGCCCCATTGTTGTAGCACCGAACCTTGTTCGGTGCCGGCATTTTGGTCGCAGTCGTTATATCAAACGAACGGCACAACCCTACCCGAGTGTCATTCCGAC
>JAYSZC010000075.1:0-5649 GCA_043738235.1 Lewinellaceae bacterium
GGCGATTATCCGGGGAGGTCCCATGTATTACCTGACGGATGATGTGCGACTGACGGCAGCGTATGCTTATGTGCACAATTTTCCTGCAGTGGGTCATGCGGAAATTGCGCGGCCCGAACACCGGCCCTGGCAACAGGTACAATGGCTGGCCCGCTGGCCTGCTGTCAGGGTGACGCAGGGGCTTCGTTTGGAGCAGCGGTTTGTACGAAAATTGTTGAGCGACACCGAACTGGACGATGGTTATCTTTTCACCGGACGTATCCGGTACAATGCGGTGCTGTTTTTTCCGCTCACGGCCAAACGTTTTGAACCGGGCGGTTTACAGTTTACTTTGAACAACGAACTGTTTATCAATTTTGGGAAAAACATCGTGTACAATCACTTCGATCAGAATCGCTTGTTTTCAGGATTGGTGTACCCATTTAGTAAACACGCACAACTTCAGGCAGGGTATATGCATTTGTATCAACAACTTGCTTCGGGTAATCAGTTCAGGAATCAGCACACGATACGGGTGTTTTATTTTCACAATTTTGATTTGCGCAAGTAGGGAACGTTTCAAAAATCGGACCCCCACTTGAGCCAGGGTTTTTAGGATAAAATATAAGTTCGCGTTACCTCCAACTTCCCGAAAGTTCTAAAACTTTCGGGAAGTTTTGTGCATCTCGATCTTTTGACAAAATCCCGGGATAAAACTGCGGAATAGCGTTCCGCAATACTACCAACTATGCAACAACTCGCTCCTCCTGCTCGTCCCACTTTCCGCGAAGCGCTGTCTTTCTGGCTCCGGCTGGGATTCATCAGCTTTGGCGGACCGGCCGGGCAAATTGCGATCATGCATACGTTTCTGGTGGACAAAAAACGGTGGATCAGCGACAGCAAATTCCTGCACGCTTTGAATTACTGTATGCTGCTGCCCGGCCCGGAAGCGCAGCAATTAGCCACGTACACGGGTTGGATGCTGCATGGAGTGCGGGGCGGACTGGCGGCGGGCATCCTGTTTGTATTGCCTTCGGCTGCTATTTTATGGGGACTGAGCGCTTTGTATGTGACGTTTGGGCACCTGCCCATCGTACAGGCTGCTTTTGAATTCTTGAAACCGGCGGTGAAAGCGGTATTACAATTTACTACGGCTGCCGTGGTAGGGGTTATTCTGAGCTTGTGTTTGTACCTTGAGCAGGCGGTGGTTGTGCCGCATCCGCCTGAGGTGGAGTGGTTGGCATTAGCCTGGATACTGGTTTCGCTGGCGGCGTTGCAGGTTTTTAAAGTAAATTTGATGCTGTGGATCGGGGTGAGCGTGGTTATAGGATTGCTGCGGTACAGTTTTGTGATTTCCGCGGATTGTTGCGCTTACGCGCCGTAGGGTTAATGGCAACGCGGATAACACGGATGACGCTGATTTACGCGGATTTTTCTCACGTAGCGTTGACCATACGATGTACGCGGATTGTTGATTGTTGCGCTTACGCGCAGTAGAGTTAATGGCAACGCGGATTTGACGGATGACGCGGATTTACGCGGATTTTTCCCTCGTAGCGTTGACCATTAGATTTTACGCGGATTTATACTGATTTTTTCATTTTAATACCTTCATTTATGTTGCTTCACGAAGAATTATCAGATCAGATTCTGAGCGCTTTTTATGAAGTTTATAACCAGTTAGGTTATGGTTTCCTAGAAAAAGTGTATCAGAACGCATTGTTTTTAGAATTGAAAGAAAAGGGGTTAAGTGTAGTCCCGCAGCGACGATGTGCCGTGTTTTACAAGAATCGGGAAGTAGGGGAGTATTTCGCCGATATTATTGTAAATGAAGTGATTATACTGGAATTAAAAGCCTGCGGTTTTATTGCAAAAGAGCACGAGATTCAATTGCAAAACTATCTAAAGGCAAGCAACATTGAACTTGGATTCATCCTGAATTTTGGCCCAAAACCCAAATTCATTCGTATGGTTTTTTCAAATGACAAAAAATATCACACTTAAAATCCGTGTCCATCGTATGGTCAACTCTACGAAGGAAAAATCCGCGTAAATCCGCGTCATCCGTCGAATCCGCGTCGCCATTAACCCTACAGCGCGTAAGCGCAATAATCAATAATCCGCTTTCATCGTATGGTCAACTCTACGTGTGAAAAATCCGTGTAAATCAGCGTCATCCGTGTTATCCGCGTTGCTATTAACTCTACGGCGCGTAAGCGCAATAATCCGCGTCTATCTAATCGTAAACCCTAATCAACCTCAACATTATCAACAACTATTACCATGGCTGAAAAAAAATTATCCGAAGTCGAAATCATCAAAGACAACAGCGATTACCTCCGCGGTTCGCTGGTGCAAAGCCTCGACAATAAAATCACCGGGGCTTTGTATCCCGATGATACCCAATTGATTAAGTTCCACGGCGCATACCAGCAAACGGATCGAGACCTCGAAAGCGAGCGCAAAACACAAAAACTGGAACCGCTGTATTCCATGATGATCCGAATCCGGGTGCCCGCCGGGGTAGCCACGCCTGCGCAATGGCTGCGTATGGACGAGTTGTCCACTACATACGGCAACGGCACCATGAAACTCACCACGCGGCAGGCATTTCAGTTGCACGGTATCCGCAAACGAGACCTGAAAGCGACTATACAGGGTTTTAATGAAGTGATGCTCGACAGCATTGCCGGTTGCGGCGACGTGAACCGGAATGTGATGTGCAGCCCCAACCCCGACGAAAGCAAGGTACACGCGGAAGTGTGGGATATTTCCAAACAGATCAGCGCCGAATTCACGCCCAAAACATCGGCCTACTACGAAATCTGGATGGACGGTCAGGCGGTGGACGAATCTCAACCCTTCCAAACCAAGCCGCTCGACAATCCCGACCCCTCCACCCCTCAACAATCAAAAGATGCGGAGCCGATTTACGGCAAAACGTACCTGCCACGCAAATTCAAAATCGCCATTGCGGTGCCGCCGTACAACGACACTGATATTTTTGCCAACGATGTCGGTCTGGTGGCCATCGAAAAAGACGGTGTGCTGGCCGGTTTCAATGTGGCTGCCGGCGGCGGGCTCGGCATGACTTTCGGGATGCCTGAAACCTTTCCCCGCCTGGCCGACATGCTCGGCTACATCGATAAAAAAGATGTGCTGAAAGTCTGTGAAGCGGTCATTACCACCCAGCGCGACAACGGCAACCGGGAAAATCGCAAGTTCAGCCGACTGAAATATACCATCGAGCGCATGGGGCTGGAGGTGTTTAAAAAAGAGGTGGAGCGCCGGTCGGAGGTCGTTTTTCAGGAAGCAAAACCTTATAAATTCACCCACTCCGGCGACCCGATGGGCTGGACCAAAACCCATGACGGACGTTACAACCTCGCCCTGTTTATCGAAGGCGGGCGGATTGCCGATACGCCGGGCTTCCCCTTGCGCACCGCCCTGCGCTTACTGGCTTCCGTGCACGACGGCGATTTCCGGCTGACAGGCAACCAAAACTTAGTGATCGGCAATATTTCCGCTGAAAAAAAGCCGGTGGTGGAAGCGATCCTGGATAAATACGGCATCCTGGCCGCTACCCATCAGCAAACGGCTTTGCGGCAAAATTCGATCGCCTGTGTAGCTATGAATACCTGCTCGCTGGCATTCTCGGAAGCGGAGCGCTACCTGCCTTCGCTGATCGATAAGATCGACCTGAATATCCGCGCCAACGGCCTTGAAAAGGACGCCATCAATATCCGGATGACCGGTTGCCCCAATGGTTGCGGACGGCCTTATTTAGGCGAAATAGCCTTTATAGGTAAATCGCCCGGGCGCTACAACCTCTACCTCGGCGCCGCGCACAACGGCGAACGTCTGAATAAACTGTACCGGGAAATGCTGGATGAAGCGGGTATTCTGACTGAACTGGAACCCATTATTGCAGCGTATGCCAAAGAACGGCAACGCGGTGAGCGATTCGGCGATTTTGTGATCCGCAAGGAATATGTGAAAGCCACCACGCACGGGACGAACTTTCATGATTGAAACGAAAAAATATGGATGAAGCTTTACGACCACTGCATTTCGATGCTGCACAGGTTTCAGAAAATGAAACTTCGCCCCCGGCCTCCGGCAACAAGTTGTTTCCTGTTTTTATAAAACTGGAGCAATTTGATATGCTGATCGTCGGGGGTGGTTATGTGGGTATGGAAAAAATAACGGCGGTGCTGCGAAATAGCCCGGCTACCCGCGTTACGCTGGTGGGTTCCGTTATTTCCGACGAAATCAGGGGCTTTGCTGCCGATTACGAGCAGGTAGTGTTGCTGGAAAAACCGTTTGAACGTTCGGATTTGCAGGGCAAGCAGTTCGTGATAGCCGCTACGGACGATGCCTTTGTAAACCGGCAGATCAAAGCGCTGGCGGCAGCGCGGGGCATCCTGACCAATGTGGCGGATACGCCCCATCTCTGCGATTTTTACCTCAGTTCCATCGTTCATAAAGGCGACCTGAAAATTGCCATTTCTACCAATGGCAAGTCGCCCACCATTGCCAAGCGCCTGAAAGAAACCCTGCATGAATCTTTGCCGGGTGAACTGGACGATCTATTGCAGCACATGCCTGTTATCCGACAAAAACTGGGCGGCGATTTTGCCGAAAAAGTGCGCAGCCTCAATGCGCTGACTGCTTCGATTGCAGCTGGAGAAGAAGCCCTTACAGCCGTTATTCCGCACCAGAATCTGGAACGTATCAGCGACCGGAAATGGCGGAGATTAGCGACAGCTGCACTAGCGGCTTTTGGTTTGTCGCTCATTTTCAACGTGGTATCGTTTTATGTGCCCACGCATACGTGGCCTGACTTGATAGGCAGCATAGACCGGCAGTTCTGGATTTTTGTCGGAGTGGGTTTTCTAGCGCAATTGGCCGATGGGCTGCTGGGTATGGGTTACGGCGTGGTCACCCAGGTGTTCCTGATGGGTGCGGGCGTACCCCTGGCGGCAGTGAGTTCGAGTATTCACACCGCCGAAGTATTTACGGCGGGCGCTTCCGGGTATTCGCATTACCGGTTCGGCAATATCAACCGGCGACTGGTCAGGGTGCTTCTGGGGCCGGGCGTCATCGGCGCTATTGTGGGTGCTGCGCTATTGTCCTGGCTGGGCGAGGAATACGCTGCGTACATCAAACCGATTCTGGCTGTATATATTTTGTTGCTGGGCATACGAATTCTGAGCAGGGCATTTGTGCGGAAAAACAAAAAACGCAGGGCGCGCAACCTTGGCTGGCTGGCCGGGGCGGGTGGCTTCCTCGATTCATTCGGCGGCGGCGGCTGGGGGCCATTGGTGACCAGTACCTTGATTGCCAAAGGCAAAACGCCGCAATACGTCATCGGCTCTGTAAGCCTGACCGAGTTTTTTGTCACGCTGGCCAGTGCCGTTACTTTTTTCTCTTTTATCGGTTTGTCGCACTGGTTAGTTATTGCCGGCCTGATCGTAGGCGGCGTCGCAGCGGCGCCACTGGGCGCCCGGCTGGCCGGCAAATTGCCCGTCCGCGTCATGTACGTCCTGGTCGGAATTGTTATTATGGTTTGGAGCGGCCGGATACTGTGGCAGGCTTTGGGGTTTTAGTTTTACTTTATCTTCCCCTCTTCCGCCTGCTTTTTCAGGTCTTCATTGGCCCAGATAGCCA
>JAYSZC010000076.1:0-2288 GCA_043738235.1 Lewinellaceae bacterium
TGGTCCAAAAACACCAACATCGTAAAAGAGATCATCAAAAACGACTCTGATTCGGATGAACTGAACATTATTACCAGTTTTATCCACTTCGCAGGTCACGGTACCCTGAACCTGGTCGCTGCGGAAGGATTGCCGTTCGGTACGTTTAAAGGCACCACATTTACATACGATCCGCAGGGTCGCATTGTAGTGGACGCTGTGGGCAACCCGGTACAAAGCGATGTACTGGCCAACCTCGGCAGTTATCAGCCCGACTTCTTAGCCACGATGGGTACTGAATTTACGATTGCCAAACGCATTTCCGTTCGCGCGTTGCTGGACGGCAAAAAAGGCGGCGTATTCTATTCCGGCACAAAACTCAGCACGGAAAACAACGGTACTGCGATCACGACCATTACCAATGACCGGCAGCCTTATGTAATTCCAAACAGCGTAATAGCGGATGGTTCAGGCGGTTTCACCACCAACTCCACGCCCACTAATGCGTATGCTTATGTGCAAAATCAGCCCGCAGGCACTTACTTGCTGGATGCATCTTACCTGAAATTGCGCGAAGTGGCCGTTTCCTACAACATCCCTACCATCAATATGGGGCCGTTCAAAAGAATCACTGTGGGCGTTTTTGCTAAAAACCTGAAATACTGGGTGGCAAAAGAAAACACATTTGCCGATCCTGAAGTAGGTGGCGTTGGCGCAGCTTCCGATGCCGTAGGTATTGAAACCACCACCACTCCAACCTCCAGAAGCTTTGGCGCTGAGCTGAGGCTTAATTTCTAATCAAAAAAAGATAACAGCAATGAATACGCATAAATTCAAATTCATACTACTGCTGGCAATAGGCCTTGGATTTCCGTTTTCCTCCTGTAAGGATTACCTGGATATCAACATCGACCCAAACCAGTCCGTTACTTCCCGAATTGACCTGCAACTGAGTGCGGCGCTCGTCGGAACATCCATCGGCATTGGACAACGCATTTTCCCCGAGCTGGGTGTGTGGTGCCAGTACCAGACCGGCGGCCCCGGCGTTGCCCTGAGCGATTGGGATCAGCACAAGTTAAATGCTTCCGAATGCGATGAAATTTTCAGGGAGACGTACAGAAGCAATATCAACCTGAATTATATCATCAGTAATGCTACTGACATCAATTACATCGCAGTCGCTAAAATCATGCGGGCGTACAACTTCCATATCTGCGCAGATGTATTTGGAGACATACCTTATACCGAAGCGTTAAAAGGCGATATTGCCGATGGTTCTATTCTGCACCCGAGGTTCGAAAGTGCGAAGGATGTGGTGTACCCTGCGCTGGAAGCAGAGTTGCTGGAAGCCATCAGCCTGATCGAAAGAGGCGGTGTGGTGCACCCCGAGGCCGACGACCTGATTTATCACGGCGATATGGACAAATGGAACAAATTTGCACACACGCTGCTGTTGAAAATGTATTTGCGCCAGGGCGCTACCGGCCAGGCAAAAGCGGCTGCGCTGTACGAAAGCGACGATCAGTTTATCCTCACGAACGATGAAGCGGCATTCATTTCATTCCCCGGCGGCGCCGGAGGCAGCAATCCGTTCTGGAATACGGCCAAAAGCACTTCATTGGGTAATTACTATGTGGCTACCACCACCTTCATCGATTACCTGGGCGCTACGCAGGATCCCCGTATCGATGCCTTTTTCGACCCCACTCCGGCAGGCACCCACAGCGGCCTGTATCCCGGCGATATCCAGAATGCATCTCCTACGGCTACATACTCCCGCCCTGCCGGCGCGCAGGCTCCGAACGGCGGTCTGATGTTCAGCCGGACGGCTCCTGTATTTTTCATGTCTGCCTGGGAAGGCAACCTGCTGTTGGCAGAAGCTGCAGCCAGGAACTGGATCACAACCGATGTGGAAGCGCTGTATGCCGCCGCCGTACATACCAGCTTTGAATACCTCGGCCTGGACGCAACGGCTGCCGATACGTACCTCGCCGGCAGCGGCGCGCTGAATCCTGCCAACCCGATCAAGTCCATTGCCATACAAAAATGGGTTTGCATGAACGGCCTGCAACCGGTGGAATCCTGGATTGAAACCAGAAGGTTCGACAGCGCTGCAACGCCCATTTTCACTTCTCCGGGCGGTTTATTCAAATCGCCAACGGTCAATGCCTTAGGTAACGGCGTTTTCCCCAGCATCCTGCCCTATTCTGACAATGAAGCAAGCCTGAACCAGAATTTTCCGGGACAGCATCCGCTCACTGCCAAGGTGTTCTGGGATAATTAACAGGTGTATAAAGGTTGATGAGGGT
>JAYSZC010000077.1:0-5648 GCA_043738235.1 Lewinellaceae bacterium
CGAAGTCGGTGAAAAACGCCACCAACAGTGGCCCCAGTCCCATGCTGATACTATTGATAAAAAACAGGAAAATGGAACTGGCCAGCGCGCGCACCCGGTTGGGCATTATTTCCTGGATCGCCGCGCCGGCCGCGCCCAATGGGAAAGCGATAAAAAATGCCGGGATGGCCAATGAAAACAGCACCCAATTGGGATTGGGGAGTAAAAAGTTGAAACAGGAGACTAAAATGCCGATGCCTGAAATCAAACCGACCCGCACCTTGCCTTCCGGACGTCCGTTTTTGGAAAACCAGTCGGCCACCCAACCGCCCGCCAGTACGCCCAGGGCGGAAAAAATGGTGATCACCAGTCCGTAACTCAAACCGGTTTTCTGCATCGACCAGCCGAAGCTGCGCACAAAATAGGTGGGTATCCAGGCCGACGACCCGTAGTTGGTAAATGCCGTAAAAGCCGTGCCTGCACAAATAGGAAAATAAGCCTTCCGCTGCACCCAAATCAGTTGCAGCGCTTCTTTCAGACTGGGTTGCGCTACTGCTTTACCCATCAATAAGGTTTCTTTCCGGGCAGGTTCTTTCACCGTCAGCATCAACAGCGCAATGCCGATACCAGGCAAACCGATGTAAAAAAATAACAGCTGCCAGGGGTAAACGGCGCCAAAAACCGGAACCTCCACCATCCCTTCTTTGGGCAAAGTGGCAATCAACCCCGCTCCAATCACTATCGACAATCCCATTCCAAGAAAAACGCCCATCGAGTATGTACTCAACGCCGTGGCTAATTTGTTTTTGGGGAAATAATCGCTGATCATCGAATATGCCGAAGGCGACAATGTGGCCTCGCCGACACCGACGCCCATGCGCACCAGGAAAAACTGACCGTAATTTTTGATGCCGCCACATAAAGCCGTCATGGCGCTCCAGACGGTTATGCCGACCATAATAATATTCCGCCGGTTATATTTATCCGCCAAATGCCCGATAATAACCCCGAACAGTGTATAAAACAAGGCAAAACTAAGTCCCATCAACAAACTCATCTGCGTATCCGACAGCTGCAAATCCCTTTTGATCGGCCCGACCAGCAGCGCCAGAATTTGCCTGTCAATAAAAGATGAGATGTTGGCAAGCATGAGGACGGCGACGACATACCAGGCATAGCGGAGGGATTTTTCGTTTTGATTAACCATTTTGGCGTTGAAATTTAAAATATAAAATCCATCAGCAAATACAAGAGGGAAGGGCACAACAGGCATCCTAAACCGGTATAAAATGTTGCAGTCAGGGCGCCATAGGGCACCAGTTTTGAGTCTGTAGCCGCTAAACCGGCCGCTACACCGCTGGTCGTACCCATTAATCCTCCAAAAATCATGGCTGAATGCGGATTATTTAGTCCGATGAATCTGGCGATTGCCGGGGTGCCGATGGTTACAAAAACAGATTTCACCACCCCTGCTGCTATACTCAAAGCAATGACATCCGAACTGGCGCCAATGGCCGAACCCGTCACAGGTCCAACAATAAAGGTGCAAGCGCCCGCTCCGATGGTTGTCAAACTTTTCGCATCGGAATAGCCGGCTGCCAGGGCCACCGCCACCCCACTCGTAAAAGCAAGGGCAATCCCTAAAAGCAAGGAAATAATACCTAGCCAACCCGTTTGTTTCATCAACACAAAACTTGCTCCCATGGCAGTTGCCACAATCGTAAAATCCCGAAACATGGAACCACCCATTTGCTCGAAACCCGAAAATATTTTAATGTCGGCAATCCCTTTTTCACCATGGGTTACTTCTCCTCCGATGTAAGCCAAAACCAGCCCGGCAAGTATCGCTATTGCCGCTCCCGGAATTTTTTTGTTGGTCCATTTGGAGGACACCCATAAGGAGGCGAACATGACCACTCCTGTTGTGAAAAAAGCGAAAACCAGCCCGTTTTTTTCCAAAAAATTTGAAATGATCTCCATGACTTATGGCGCTTTTTTGTTTTTTGAAAATGCAGTGAGGACAGGTATTGCAGCAAAACAAACCAGGACCGGCACGATGCCTGCCAGCAGCGCCACCCACCCGCTCGATAAAGCAATGCGTACATTTTGAGTGGCCGACATGGCCACAATAACCGGGATATACATATTGCTCCAAAAAGAGACGCCTTGCTCCGTTTCTGTTGCCAAAGGCGCTTTTTTGGACGTGTAATCATGCAAAAAAATCAGCAGCAACATAGCAAAACCCACACCTCCTACATTGGCCTCGATACCCATGCATTTGCCCAATAATTCGCCTAAAATTTGTCCGGCGAGATAACAACCCGCTAATAATGCTACTCCGTAAATGGTCATTAATAGGAAATGATGAATGATGAATGATGAATGATGAATGATGAATGATGAATTTTTTTAGCCCTGTGTGTCTTAAGTACAAGTGCGATATTAATTGATATTAAGATATTGGGATATTGTCACTCAATTTATTGATTGTCAATAAAATATCCCAATATCTTATTATCTCAATAATTTTACCCTTTTACTTACTGCTCAGGAAAATACTTTTTCAAGTCATTTTTAGTCACTTTGCCCATAGCGTTGCGGGGCAGTTCCGGGAGAATATGGTACAAGCGCGGGGTTTTGTAGGCAGGCAGGTTCTCCCGCAACCAACTGTTCAGCGCTTTAATATCCAGTTCATCACTTTTTACAACCAGGACTGCCGCGACCAATTCGCCCCATTCTTCATTTGGAATGCCGATGATGCTGCAATCCGAAACAAGTGAATGGGTTCGCAATACCTCTTCAATTTCCAAAGCCGATATTTTATATCCACCCGACTTGATGATATCGACAGAATTTCTGCCTAAAATCCGGAAATAACCGGCTTCCAGAACGGCAACGTCACCTGTTCTGAACCAGCCGTCGTCCGTAAAAGCGGCCTGTGTGGCTTCCGGTTTGTTCCAATACGCCTGAAAAACGTTTCCGCCTTTTACCTGGATTTCTCCGGGTTGATCACTGTCAATCTCTTTACCGAAGTCATCTGTCAACCTGATCCTGACCCCTGGCAGGGCTTGTCCGATATGCCCGGCTCGCCGTTCGCCGTGGTAGGGATTGCTGATAGCCATGCCGATTTCCGTCATGCCATAGCGCTCCAGGAGGCGGTGTCCGCTGATGCGTTCCCATTTTTCCATTACGGACACGGGCAGGGCTGCCGAGCCGGATACCATCAGTCTGCATTTTTTCATGACTGCGCTGAAGCGTTTCTGCACCGGAGGCGGCAACGTTTCCCAATGTGCAATCAGTTTGAAATAAATGGTTGGAACTGCCATAAAAACGTTGATTTTTCCCTTCGAAAAAACATCAAAAACGCCCTCCACGCTGAATGCCAAAAACTCGACACATCCACCTGCCCACAATGTACAACTGATGACGTTCAAAATGCCGTGCACATGGTGCAAGGGTAAAATACAAATCGTGTGGTCCCTTTCGCTGTATTCCCAGGCTTGTACGAGTGCTGTTATCTGCGCCTCCAGGTTGAAAAAGGTTGTAACAACTCCTTTGGGCAGGTTAGTGGTGCCGCTGGTGTACAAAATCATCGCCCTTCGTGCAGAAGGTATAATCGGCAATATTTCTTTTTCAGCAGAGATGTGTTCTTCGGCTGCGACCAGCCGCAGGGATTTTGGCAATGCTAATGTCTCCGCTTTAGCCTGATATGACCTGCCGGCCACAATAATATCAGCACCGGTGTCTTCCATTACGTATTGCAGGGAAGGCAACGGATGGCTTAGACACAAGGGCACGGCAATGCCGCCTGCTCGCCAGATGGCCCACAAGACCTTGACATAATCAAAGCCCGGATCGACCAGAAAAGCAACTCTTTTTTCATGCAAATCAGGCTCGCCCCGGAGTAGAACGGATGCAAAAGCGGCAGACGCTTCGAGTAATTCCGCGTAGGTATACGATCGCCCCGCAGCCAGAATAGCCGTATTTTGGGGATGTTGAGCTGCATGTTGAACCAGAGAAACCATCCTTATTTCACTTTATAAAATTTGAGTACAACGTGGTCTTTCATCCGCGCTCCGGTAGAGATAATGAGCGTTTTGGAAAGCCACGCATATTTGCCTTCTACCACTTCAAAAGTGGCGGAAGTGCGCATATAATATTCCGAAGGGTCTACTTTTTCGCCTTGGGCCATCCGTTTCAGCACTTCCGGTTTGGCATGGCGGAAGCCCCGGTTTTGAATATAGATGAGTACGCCGTCGTCGGTTTTCAACGTATAGCGCGCTTCCAGGTCGGCGGTGCCGTCAGCTCTGACGGTTTGCCAGTCGGCGCCGCCGGGAAGGATCGTTCCTTTCAGATTCGGGCCTTCAAAACTGCCGCCTGTGATCGGGATGATGCGGCGTTTACCATAAGAAGTGATACCGAGTTCCTGAACCGTGTCGAGGGTGACTTTGGCTTCAAAAATGAATTCAAGCGAGGGGTCTGCCAGTTCGGACTGCGCCGCAATAGATTGTGCCGTTGCAAGCAGCAAACAGGAAAGCAAGCAGGAGTACAGTAATCTCATGTTATACGATGACTTCTATTTTTTGATCAAAAACGGTCAAAACAACGGGATTGGAGAGCCTGGCTACCAAACCCTTCAGCCGCGGCAATTCATAATGGAAGTAAAATTGCATGGTGTGGATTTTGGATTGGTAAAAAACGGCATCACTACCCAAATCTCGCCCGGCGTTGAGCGCTCGCTGCGCGGCAATGGCCTGCCGCAGCCACTGCCAGCCTACGTTTAAAATACCGAATGCCTCCAGGTATAAATTAGCATCCGCCAGAAAAACTTCCTGATCGCCCTTTTCAGCGGTTTTCAGGAGCCGGTTTGTCACTTTTTGAAACAGGCGCATGGCGTTTTCCAATTTGTTCAGGTAAGGCTTCAGTATAGGGATTTCTTGCGCCTCAAAAACATCCCTGGTCACTTCGATGTACCAGGCCGCCAGAGAACGTCCTCCGTTGCCAAACACCTGCCGACCCAGCAAAGCCTGCGCCTGTATGCCGGTTGTGCCTTCGTACAGCGGCATAATACGCGCATCCCGTGTCAACTGTTCCAGTTCAAAATCTTCCGTATAACCGTACCCGCCCAGCACTTGTAAGCCCTGATTGGCGGAAAAAAAGCCCATTTCTGCGCCGTAGGTTTTGGCAACAGGCGTGAGCAATTCCAGCAGGTCGTTGTAATGCTTTTTCTCAGAAGGATCGGCCGCAACCTTTTCCATATCCAGGTATTTGTAACAATGTAAAATCAGACACAAACCGCCCTCTACAATGGCTTTTTGCAACAACAACATGCGCCGTACGTCGGGATGCCGGATGATTGGAACGGGTTCGCCCAGCGCACTTTTTTCGTTGAGCCGTCGTCCTTGCGGGCGCTCGTGGGCATATTGTAACGAAGCGTAGTAAGCCGCAGAAGCGATGTGTATGCCTCCCATACCCACACCCAGCCGCGCGCCGTTCATCATCAGAAACATCTGGGGCAATCCTCGATGCGCTTCACCGAGTAAATAGCCCGTACAGTCGTTGTTAGAGCCAAATTCCAGGTGCATGGCCGGAGTGGCTTTTTGGCCCATTTTATGGTAAATGGCGATGGAAGTTACGTCGTTGTCCTGAAGTGTAGTGGGGGGGGGGGG
>JAYSZC010000078.1:0-5647 GCA_043738235.1 Lewinellaceae bacterium
GCGAACGGCGGGATAAGGCTGCTCGAAAAAAATCCAGACATGGCCGCCCTGACCTGATCTTGAACGCTCCAAATAGGCCGGGATGTCATTATTCGCACAGGTTTTTAGAAAGGTTCGACATTCTTCCGACCAATTTTCCTTATCAAAATCGGCGGCGAGTAGCCAGGAACCGTTGTCTGGAAGCAATGGATAAATCCCAACCAATTGCTCGCCATTCAGGTGTTTTATGATTTGTGCGTCGGTAAGCGGCAGGAATGTTTTATCGGGATAATTCTGGAAGGTGCCGCCGCCCATTTTATGCCTTCGGTACAAATACGGATCGTATTTATAAGCAGGTGTGTAGCCGCTTTTTCCGCCTTTTTCCCAGCGAACCGCAAATACATCGTCGCGTCCTTTAAAAAGGGACTGGAAACGTTTGATATTTGAATCCGTGGGAAGGGCCATGATGCCGGCGTTTGTTGTCTTTTACTTGCCTGAAAGGTAATAATTTGTCGGCACTCCATAAATTTGCCTTTTTTAGGCGAAGTTCAATTTGATCAATTCAAGCGACATATTACTATGCTGAAACCGGGCGATTGCGTAAAAGTGAAACCCAATATTATGGATCCCGACACAGGTAAGTATAATCTGGGCGGTTGGCAAGGCCGCGTCACGGAGATACATGAGGAAGCCGAAGAAGAGAAGATTATCACGATTCAGTGGGATAGTCAGACACTTCAATCAATACCTAAAAATTTTATCCGGGAATGTATGGAAGATGGCTTTGCTTACGAAGAGATGAATCTCGGAGAAAGCGAACTGGAATTAACCGATCCGCGAGACTATGTGCCAGACCGGAAAGAAGTTATGCAGGCAATTGATGATGAAAACGCTTGGTTTGAGTTGGGCGAACAAGGTCAGCGCATTAAACATGTCGTTGATGCATGTAAAGATGATTTTGCAATGATGGACTACTGGTTTGAGCATCTGGAAAACAATCTTGAATTCCCCATTCGGGTAAAATATATCGGCGATTCCAATCAGAGTTTGCGCCAGGGTGCGGAAATTATCCTGAATGGTTTAGCAGATGCAGATGATTTTTACGGCGTTATTGGAAGTGGAAGATATGACCGCCGGAGTGTTCAGGTGCTGCTTTGTGATGTACAGATACTGGAAGGTAAAAAAACGGAAGCGTTGGAAGATTATATCGTTTGGTTCGCGAATCAGTAGGAGTATAGTTAATCAAATGAAACAGCGCGGAGTCCCCGAAACCAAACAAAAGCGCATCTGCCGGACATATCCGACAGATGCGCTTTTGCAACTAAATAACCCGTTTACCCGCCATAGCCTGCAGGGCGAAGGCGGGACGGGGAATGACCTGCCTTTTCACCGCCATAGCCCGCAGGCGGGACGGGAAAAGACCCGCCTACGCCTGCGGCTTCGGCGGGTGAAGCGGAGAGAGAGGGATTCGAACCCCCGGTACCCGCGAAGGTACGCCTGATTTCGAATCAGGTACATTAAACCAACTCTGCCATCTCTCCTTTACCCGCCGAAGCCCGCAGGGCGCAGGCGGGTTATTTTGTACCCCGCCGAAGGCTATGGCGGGTGAATCGAATGACCCGCCTTCGCCCTCTGGGCTTCGGCGGGTAAAGCGGGTTATTTTAAGCCCAACCCACCTTCGCCTACGGCTTCGGCGGGTAAACAATACAAACGCTTTTTAGCAAAAGCCCGGCCCGACCCCGATTTCAAATACTTTTCAAAATCAAAAGCCTTCGAGCGATCCGGAAAAGCGCAACACCAAAGCAATTGAACGGGCCTTCGCGCTTTGATGACAGGCACCCAGCCCTGCTGATGGCGATGAAACCGTTCCTTCAAATTGTGGGTACATCCGGTGTATAGGTCGCCATCATGACAGCGGAGAATATACACGTAATAGAATTTGGCATTTTCGGGTTTGGTGTCTTCGGTTTCGGCCATGGGAAAGGCGGACTACGAGTTTACCCGCCGAAGCCCATAGGGCGTAGGCGGGTGAAGCGGAGAGACGGGGATTCGAACCCCGGATACGCTTTTGGCGTATACACACTTTCCAGGCGTGCTCCTTAAACCACTCGGACATCTCTCCAGATGCGCTTTTTCAAAAGCGGCGGCAAAGATAGTAATAGCCACGTCAAAATCCAACATAGTTTTAGAGAGTTTTTTTGCCCGCTGTCATGAACTCGGAAACGACTAAGTAAAATGGAAAAAAGCGCTGCCTGCAATCCGCTGAAAATCAGTAAAATCAATCCTGTTAATCTACTTAATCACTTGAATCAGGGTTTATCTTTGCCCCGAAATGGGTTTTAGGATATTTGATCATCGAAGAGTTCGGCAATTACTGACGATAGCGCTGCTGTCTGGTACTTTGCTGTGTATATTTCCGCCCCGGCAGCCTTTCTTTGAGTGGTGGGCCGGCCAGGCTTTTAACATTGCACTGAGTTATTTGTTTTTCGGCCTTTTTTTCCTGATTATCAACAAGCCCCGGCTCATGTTTGTGTGTTTCGGATGTAGTGCGGCCATCAGTTTTTTTAAAAATGAAGCCCCGCCGCCTTCCATCGATAAGTCTATGTTGATCGTTCCGGCAAAGGAAATGAGGTGGACTGCTAAAGAGCGGGATGACAACACTGATCTGTATCGTCTGCCGGTGGAGGCAGACGAAAATTATCCAATATCATGAGCATAAGTAAAAGGGCAAAATAGCAAAGGGCAAAAAGCAATGAGTTACAAAAGATTTAGTCTTACCTAATTATGCACACCTACTTACGCTACAGGATCAGCAGTTTCCGCTATGCTTTTAAGGGTTTGTCAGATTTGTTTCGCCGACAGCCCAATGCGCGCATACACCTGCTGGCCGCTGTTTTGGCCGTAGCGCTGGGCTTTTATTGCCATATTTCCCGGATGGAGTGGATTGCGTTGAGTATATGTATTACCCTGGTTTTGGTGCTGGAAGCCCTGAATACGGCGCTGGAATACCTGACTGATCTTGTTTCCCCCGAATTTCATCCATTGGCCGGGAAAGCAAAAGATGTTGCCGCAGCGGCGGTGCTGCTGGCGGCGGCGGGCGCGGTGGTTGTCGGGTTGCTCATTTTTATTCCGCACTTTTTTTCCTGAAAATAAGACTCCATCCCGGGAGCGAAATACCCTTGCACGGTATCTTCAACGAAATCTCATGCTATTTTTATTTTTCACCAAACCCAATCCTGCTCATGCGGTTCTTATCCTTCTTACCGATGCTTTTGTTTGCAGCGTTTTTGCCGGCGCAAAACAACTGCAACATCTCCGGCCTTACGGCTACGGTTTCCGACATCAATCCGACCAACTGTCAGTACACCGTTGTGCTGAATTTTGATCATTCCGCTACAACCAATCAATTCAAGGTGCAGGGAAACGGTATCATTTACGGTACTTTTACCTACAACCAGTTGCCCCTCACCTTAGGCCCTTTTACGGCCGGCAATACCCCAACCATGCGCGAATTTGTCGTGCGGGATGTTATCGTTGAAAATTGTTCGGATGATGTGGTGGTCAATATTCCGGCCTGCTCGACGTCTGCCGCCTGCCACATTTACGATGTGGTGGTGACAACGGGCGACTGTATGACGAATAGCAACCACTACAACCTGACCCTCGATTTTGAGGTAACAGCGCCGACCAACTCCTTGTTTGAAGTCTGGACCCTCAACAACACTTACCTCGGCATTTTCCCAATCAGCGCATTGCCGGTACAGATCAACAATTTCCCGGCTAGCGGCAATGACCACGATAACATCAAAATTTGCATCAATGACAACCTGAACTGCTGTGTATATAAGGAATTCCCGGCCCCCGATTGCAACCCCACGCCCTGCAATATTTACGATGTGGTGATAACAACGGGCGACTGCCTGCCGAATAGCCCCAATTACAACCTGACCCTCGATTTTGAGGTAACAGCACCGACCAATAGCCATTTTGAAGTGTGGGCCGGCAACACTCAATACCTCGGCATTTTCCCGATCAGCGCATTACCGGTACAGATCAACAATTTCCCTGGCAGCGGAAACATCATTGATCTCATCAGAATTTGCATCAACGATAACCAGAATTGCTGTGAATATAAGGAGTTTCCAGCGCCGAAATGCGACTTCGATCCCTGTCATATTATTGAATTAGTTGTTGATCCGGGCGAATGTCATAACAACGGCACCTACCAACTGGTGGTGGATTTCGGTTTGCAATCTCCCGGCGACATCGACTCGTTTATGGTGTTTGCCAATGGAAGTTTTTTTGGAAAATACGGCATCAATCAGTTGCCGCTGACCATTCCCAACTTTCCCTGGAACGGCGGGGCCACAGATATGATCAAAATCTGCGTGGCAAATGATCAGACGGAATGCTGCCGAACCAAAGAATTTGAAGTGCCGGATTGTTTTGCAGGTTCATGCGAAATTTTCAACCTCGTCGTAGATCCCGGTACCTGTACTTCTAATACGACCTATCAGTTACTGGTCAATTTTCAGGTGCAATCTTCCAGCGACATCGATTCGTTTGTGGTGTATGCCAACGGCGTTCTTTTCGGAAAATATGGTATCAATCAGTTGCCGCTGACGATTCCCAATTTCCCCTATAATGGCGGCGTCCACGATGTCATCAAGGTTTGTGTGGCGAATACGCTTGCCGAATGCTGCCGGATCAAAGAGTTTCCGGTACCCGATTGTTTGTCTGGCCCCTGTGCCATCAACGACCTGGTAGTCGATCCGGGCGCCTGTACCTCCAATACTACCTACCAGTTGGTGGTGAACTTCTCTGTGCTTGCTCCGGGCATCGTCGATTCCTTCCTGGTATTTGCCAACGGCAACTTTTTTGGAAAATTCGGTCTTAACCAATTGCCGCTGACCATCCCGAATTTCCCTTACAATGGCGGCACGCATGATGTGATCAAAATCTGCATCGGCAACAATGTAACCGAATGTTGCCGCATCAAGGAATTTGCCGTGCCGGATTGCCTGAACACGCAAAACTGCGAGATTTACGATTTGCGTGTACTCCATACGCCTTGTCTGTGCGGGCAGTTTTTTGCAGTGCTTACCTTCAAATCTGAAAATGGAGGCTCCGGTGGTTTCGACATCGTCGGCAATGGCCATAATTACGGGACTTTCCCTTACAATCATCCGCAGCCCATCATTTTAGGGCCGTTCCAGGGCAATGGAACCAACTACGAGTTTGCCGTTCGCGACCACTTTCATCCTGAATGTCACGATGCGGTCGAACTGGGTGAAATTGTTTGTATGGTACCCGTCACGGATCCCGGCAACGGCATTCACCTGAGTCTTTCTCCCAATCCTGCCGGCGACTGGCTGCAGGTGGCAGCGCAAATGCCCGGCGGCGTTCAAGCCGGTCAAAGCAATATTGAGGTGTACAGCGCCGACGGACGTTTGGTGATCCATCAGACGGTGGCCGACGGCGGCAATTTCCAACTCAACGTTTCGGCTTTGCCCGCCGGCATGTACCGATTGGTGGTGTTGAGCGGGGCAGGCAGAATGGAAGGCACGTTTGCCAAGAGATAGAAGTGCGAAGTCCGTTTCAAGTCTAAAGTGCGAAGTGCGAAGTGCGTAGAGTACGCCGTTACTTGTTTTAGAAACCCAAGTATGAA
>JAYSZC010000079.1:0-2285 GCA_043738235.1 Lewinellaceae bacterium
CCGCGTTCAGGTAAAAAAATTTGCAGACTCCAAAACCAACCTTTACTTTCGTACCGACACAAACAGGTACGATATATGGCTACACAATCTCTGGTGAAAAGTGGACAAGTCTTGCTGGCTGATCCTTTTATGCTCGATCCTTATTTTCACAGAGCGGTGATTCTGCTGTGTGAACACCACCAGCAAGGCAGTGTCGGATTCATCCTCAACAAGAGTATCGATATGAAAGTGAATGACCTGATGGTTGAATTCCCCACTTTTGACAGCGAGGTGTTTTATGGCGGCCCCGTGCAAACTGATACGCTCCACTATATTCATAACGTGGGCGATTTGTTGGAAGAAAGTGTACAGGTGGCTAACGGCGTGTGGTGGGGCGGCGATTTTGACAAACTGAAATTTTTAATAGCATCCGAACTCATCAAACCCGAAAATATCCGGTTTTTTGTCGGCTATTCCGGCTGGTCTTCCGGCCAATTGATGGAAGAAATGGAAATCGGCTCCTGGATGACCGCACCGATGGATGCCAATTACCTGTTCAAATTGCAACCCGGCCAACTCTGGAGCCGCGTGATGTACAACAAAGGCGATATTTACGAAATCATTTCGGATATGCCGGATCATATCAGCTGGAATTGACAATATGCCGCACATTCCATTGCCTGCTCATTTGCCCGGAATCACCGGCCTGCTCGAATACCGGCGGGATACTGCCGAACCGATCCGGGTCTTGACACAACTCATACTACGCGGTGAATCTTCCCTCACTTTTGCCGAACGCGAACTGATCGCTACTTTGGTTTCCCATCGCAACGAATGCAGTTTCTGCTCGGCGGCACATTCGGCTGTCACCGATCTTTTACTGGGAGAAAGCAGTACCTGCGAATTGGTCAGACAAGACTATGAAACCGCACCCGTTTCCGAAAAAATGAAAGCCTTGCTGCATATCGCCGCCCTGACGCAGCAAGGTGGCCGGTTTGTAACAGAGCGGGCCGTCGAACGCGCTAAAAACACCGGCGCCACCGATTTAGAGATACATGACACTGTATTGATCGCAGCCCTTTTTTGTTTTTACAACAAATATGTGGACGGACTCGCAACCGATTTGCCGGCAGATACGGCTTATTTCCAACAATTGGGCGAACGTATTGCCGTTGGATATGGGAGGAGACCGGAAGGATACGGGGAACAGAAGTGAGAAGTGAGAAGTGAGAAGTGAGAGGGGGCAGTGCTTAAGTAATCAAGTAATATTTAGTTTAAAATCCTTTGTAAATGCTTGATTATCAACACTAATAGCCAATAACTAATAACGGATAACTTCCTACGATATGCCGCATATCGATCTTCCGGCGCAGGTTCCCGGTATTCGCAGCCTGGTGATGTTTCGCCCTGATACTGGAAAACACTTGTACGAATGGGCGCAGGTGCTGCTTCGGGGGGGCGATTCGCCGCTCTCGGAAGCCGAACGGGAATTGCTTGCCGCTTATGTTTCCAACCTAAACGCCTGTACTTTTTGTATGTCGAGCCATGCTGCTGCAGCGCGGTATTTATACAAAGACGATGCACAAACGGTTGATTTTGTGTTGAATGACTACCAACTAGCACCCATTTCTGAAAAAATGAAGGCACTCCTGACGATTGCCGGAAAAGTGCAGGCGGATGCCCGGCAGGTTTCGGAGGCAGATGTGGCGCTTGCCCGCGCGCAGGGCGCTACTGACCGCGATATACACGATACGGTGCTGATTGCCGCGACCTTTTGTATGTTCAACCGGTATGTGGATGGTTTGGCAACGATTACGCCGCCTGCGGAAGAGCTCGATACCTGGAATGTGATGGGGGAAAGAATGGCAACCGTAGGGTACGTCCCGCCGAAGTAGCCGGAAACCCTGTTTCCGGGTGTATGAATAACAAAAAAATTCAACAAGTGGGGTTGTGGGTGTCTCATAAGACCCGGCCAAAAAAGGAAGCCGAATTTTATTTTTTATCGAGTGCTAAACTTTCCAGGTTTTTAAAACCTGGAAAGTTTCTGGTAGCGAAAACGAAATAAAAATTTCCACCATTTCTGATTTTGATCCTTATGAAACAACCTCGTGTATTGATAATATAAGTTCAAAAAGTATCCGAACAGGGTTCGGATGTACGTCACATGAAAAAAATATTCTACCTCACCCTGCTCGCCTGGGCCATTTATGAAATAGCCAATGTTTTTTTCATCATGCCCATGCCCGGCAGCCAGCGGATGGAAAGCATCGAATTTGCCTATTTCCTGTACCATTGGCGTTTGGCTT
>JAYSZC010000080.1:0-5630 GCA_043738235.1 Lewinellaceae bacterium
CTAATAACGGATAACTGATAACCTATACCTTGAGCCGCACCTTCAACAGCACCGCCAGTTGTTCAAATGCTTTTTGCCAGCCTTCATTAACAAAAACCCATTCACCTTTGCGGTAGCCTTTGGTCAGCACATAAAATACATTCTGGCTGCGCCAGATACTCGGTTTAAGACCCATTTCAGCCACTGCCTCCAGCACAGTATTGAGCCATTCGACCCTGGGTACGGAAGATTCGTCCAGGTTGATTTTTTCAATTTCGCGGTACACCCGCTCTCCAATGGCGTGGCGAATAATGTCTTCATCATTAAGTTTGATGCCCCATCGCTTCAGGTCGCCGGCAATCCGGTGCAGGGTACGGGTCTCCGCAATATGCCCGTTTTTAAAAAAATCAAGCAAATCAGAATTTAAAATGTATGCTGCAATATTGCGCCAGGCGTCGGGCAGGGGCAATCCGGCCTCCTGAAGCCCGGTCATTAGTTGGTAATTATCGTTGAATACGTTGCGAAAATTGGATTCCGCCAGCGACAAGCTGTGATCCGTGATGTCGCTGATAATTTTCATTTTTTCATCGGCAAACAAACTGGACAAGGTAAACTTCTCCGGCCCGAAGTATTCCTGTAAGATCCCGATAACCTCACCCACATTTGCCGTGCGGAATGCTTTGCTGGTGCGGTTAAACATCTCTTCAAAGGTGGTACGGTTCATGGCGCCGCTGATATTCCCGATGATATGTTGCTGTCCGAGGTACAGCACAGCAAAGCAGAAGGTGCGTTCCGCATGGCTCAACCGGGAGCGAATCAGGAGCCGGCCTGCTGCAAACTGCGGTGTGCCGGCTTCGATTTTTTCAAAAAACTCCACGGAAGCGGTGTAATTGAACAAATCCAGCCCTTCCGGGTCGTCTTCAAACATGGAAGCCACCGCGAAGTGCATCGCAACGCGTTCGAGGGTGACGCGGGTGGGCACCACATTTTGCAGAAAACTAGCCGCGCCGTTGGGAAACGTATTGCTGGGCGCTTCACTCAGTCGCCGCACAAACTCCGGGTGTAAATCGGTACCGGTCGCATCGTTGGCGTAATCCATAGCCCGCAGTGCATACTGAAGTATCTGATTCGTTTCAAGTCCCGAAATTTCATCAAAAAACCAGCCGCAGCTGGTGTACATCAATACGGCATGGCGTTGCATTTCAAGCAAGCGGAACGTGATCACCTTTTCCAGGTGGCTCAACTCGCGACGCGCATGTTTTTTCAGGAAACTAGCAATCACGGCGTTGGACCGGTCGAGCATCACCTCAATGTAATCATTGCGGGCAGCCCATGGATCCTGAAGAAAACGAGCCGCTTCGCGCTCATACAGCGGGGCCAGGCGGTCGCGCAACCAGTCGAGCGTATCGCGCAACGGTTTGCGCCAGCGCTGGTGCCATCCGGCGCGACCGGAATTGCAACCGCAATCGGACCGCCAGCGTTCCACGCCGTGCACACAGCTCCAGGAGGAGTTTTCGTGTATCTGCACTTCCCATTTCGGTGGGAAAAGTTCTAAAAACTGGCCATAATTGGTCAAAGTTGCCGATTTAGCCGCTTCAATCAGGTTCAGGCAATCTGCCAGTGCCATTTCACCGAAGCGGTGGTGATGGCCGTAACTTTCTCCATCCGTAGCGATATGCGCCAACTGCGCCTCGTCGGTGGTGTCAAAAATACCGGTTACCCGGTTTGCGAAATTTTGGCCGCTGTTGAGCAGGCCGTTGAATGCCACTTCCTGGGCGATGCCGCCGTGGTAAAAAAACAGCGCAATCCGCCGGCCGCTGGGCAACAGGCACCAATACGGGTGACGGGTATCGAGGGTTTCTGTGCTGACTTGCTGCCAGTCGGTACCGCCGACTTTACGGATGGCTTTGGCTTGCCGGGGCGCCAGAATCGTAAACTGGATGCTATGCGAGGCCAATACTTCCAGGCTTTCGGTATCTGCCGCCGTTTCCGCCAGCCACATACCTTCGGGATACCGGCCAAAACGGTGTTCAAAATCGCGTATACCCCAGTTGACCTGCGTCACTTTGTCGCGGTAGTTGCACAAAGGCATAATCAGGTGGCTGTGTACCTGTGCCAGGGCAGAGCCATGCCCCCCGTATCGTTCCATGCTCCGTCGATCTGCATTGCGCAGCAACGTGTAGGCTTCCGGGTCGTTTTCTTCCAGCCATGACAACAGGGTTGGGCCGAAATTCCAGGAAATGCGGTTGTAATTGTTCCTGATTTTGACAATCCAGCCTTTTTCGTCGAGGATTCGGGCGGAGGCATTGGGCGCGTAACATTCAAAATTAATGCGGGCATTCCAGTCATGAAAAGGCCGGGCTGAATCCTGGCGCTCCACAACTTCCAGCCATGCATTTTCCCGGGGCGGCTGATAAAAATGGCCGTGTATACAGAAGTACTTGTTTTTGCGAGACATGGGCGCGAAGATAGTCAAAAGGCAAAACTGCAAAAGGCAAATGGCAAAGAAGCATCCGATAAAACGGCTTCCCTGCGCGTTTTTAAATGAAAATGGCAAAAGAGGATCAGCTCTGCCGGTCTTTATCTGGAAACAGAGCAATTTGCATGAATGTTGCATGAACCTCGAATAGTGGGTGTCTCATAAGACACGGCCTAAAAGGAGAGACGAATTTTATTTTTTATCGAGCGCTAAACTTTCCAGGTTTTAAAAACCTGGAAAGTTTCTGGTAGCGAAAACGAAATAAAAATTTGTACAATTGCCAATGCCGTCCCTTATGAGACACCCACTAGCCGCTTACAACTTGCTTTCAACGATCTCTATAATTTCCCCCTCTGCCTCGTCAGCCTGTTGCACCATTTTTTCACCGTCGGCTACCACCTGTGCGGCGTAGTTTTTATCGTCCAGACCGGAGGCGTTTATTTTAACATTCAAAAACGCGCCGCGAACAGCTGCACGGGCGCACAAGGCGCCCACGCCCGCGTCTGTGACTGAATTGGGATTACCCGTTTCGGCCATTTGGCGGATCAGGGGAAAAGAATTCAGGCTCAGCGTCATCACCTTGAACGGCACTTCAATCGCCTTCCGGGTGGCTGCCTGAACGGCTGCTTTCCGGGCCGATTTTTCCTCCGGTGTGCCGTTGGGCAGTCCGAAAGCGGCCATAATGGCATTGAAAGCGTCGGTGTCTTCGTCGACGGCGCGCAGCAGGGCGTCTTTCACGATTTGTCCGCGTTCAGCGGCATCGGAAAACTCCTCCCAGCGTTCGTCCCAGCCGCGTTTGTGGCTGCTGAGGTTGGCCACCATGGTAGCCAGTGACACGCCGAGTGCGCCGACGTAGGCACTGATGGAGCCACCGCCGGGAGCGGGACTTTCAGAGGCCGTCTCATCTGCAAAAGCGCGCAAATCCTTCTTTATCAGCGCTTTTTGCGCTGCCGTATTGCTTGTTTCGAGGTTGTATTCAATAATTTTTCGCTGCGGGTCAAAAGGCGCAAGCTCGTCCAGGCCCATCGACTTGACGGCAATTTTAATCAGTTCGGCATCGCTCACGCCGACACTGCGCTGCTGTTTGCGCAGAAAATATTTACCTGCCGACAACATTACATGGAGCGGTACCAGGCCCACTAATTCAGAGCCGGTGACCCGCATTCCGCGGCTGTCCGCACTTTTACAGCAGGCTTCAAAAGCCAGGTGCAGGGGCGTGGCGCTGATGTCGGTGATGTTCATGGAAATTTGCGCAATACCGTACTCATCTATGTACCAGCCAATGGCTTTTACACCTTTGAGCAGGCCAGGCTCCCGGAGCGGTTCGCCCGCTGCATCTTTCAGCGGCTTGCCGGAGGCGGGGTCATTAAGTACGCGGCCTTTTTCGCGCACATCAAATGCGACGGAGTTGGCGCGGCGCACGGAAGTCGTGTTCAGGTTGACGTTGTAGGCAATCAGAAAATCGCGCGCGCCGATGACCGTTGCGCCACTTTTAGGGTTGAATCGCGCCGGGCCGAAATCCGGTTTCCAGTCCGGATTGGACAACTTTTCAGGAAGGCCTTCGTATTCGCCGCTGCGAATGACGGCCAGGTTTTTGCGTTCCGGTTTGGTGGCTGCCGCCTCGTAGAGGTAAACGGGCAGATCGAGTTCGCGCCCGACGCGTTCGCCGAGCCGGGCCGCCCATCGGGCCGTTTCCTCCATAGAAATATGCGCAATCGGGATCAGCGGGCATACATCGGTAGCGCCCATCCGGGGGTGTTCCCCACTGTGTTTGCTCATGTCGATCACTTCGCAGGCCTTTTTGATGGCCTGAAAAGCGGCTTCCGTAACGGCCTCCGGCTCGCCTACAAAAGTGACGACTGTGCGGTTGGTGGCTTTGCCGGGGTCTACATCGAGCAGGGTAACCCCCTCGACGGCTTCAATAACATCCGTAATTTGTTTGAGAATAGCCGGGTCGCGTCCTTCGGAGAAATTGGGGACGCATTCAATCAGTTGCTTCATGTATGTACGGGTTCGTCAATTCAGGCCGCAAATGTACGGGAATTTGCAGGCGGAAAAACTAAGGTTGAGGGTTTGAAGGTTTGAAAAGTTTGATGGTTTGGGGTGGTAACGCAAGCCATGAGGTACCACCTCAAACCATCAAACTTTTCAAACCCTCAAACCCATTCAATCCTCAACATCTACATCATTGCTTCGCCTGGTAGCCCACCAATACGGCTCCAATGACCCCGCCGGACACGGCTCCCTGTACGGCATTGACAAGCGCATCGACTACTACGCTGGGAAATTGAAATGCATCCATAGACGCATAAGAAAACAAATTGGCTCCTAACGCAATGAGAAAACTGATCCAGGCGCCCGCTATCGCGCCGCTTTTCAGGGTGGTAATGGTTGCCCAGCGGCTATAAAGCAAGGCCAGGAGCAAGGACCATGACAGACAGCCCAGAAAGATATATAACAAATCAGGTTCCGGGCGCATCACGCCTTTGGCTGACTCCACCATCTGACCTTCAAAAAAACCTTTTAAGGCAATTCCATAAATTAACCAGCCTGTCAGGAATGTGGTTACGGCGCCGGCTAATGCGGCGAGTAAAACTTTGGTATTCATTTTGTTTTGATTTTAGGTGAAAAAGATTTTACTGTGGCGAAAGTATTGAAAATCGCAATTTAAATACAAATATTTTACCTGTTACTGTACGTTTATTTTAAAAAGCGCTTAAATGGAAGAATTTTTTCGAGACATTAAAAACCGGAGGTTTTTTAAACACGGCACAAATAAACCACCTGAATTGACGGCCCCTGCTTCTCCTAATTTTATACCTTCCGGCAGCATTTTTTCAACAGGCCGCATCTCCTGATTTATTCCTCCAGTTTCATCAACCTTATTCGACAATGGGAAACCAAGTACGCCTTCATACCTTCTGCCAGATCTTTATCCTGAACTGTTTTATCGTTTGCCTGATGCCTCAACTCAGCGCTCAAAATCTGGGCATCCAGATCAGTGGGCCGGATGCAATATGCCAATTTGGCTGTGCCACTTATACGGCGACGGTTACCCCGGGAACCTCTCAACCCGAACAAATCACCTGGAGTATAAATGGCTTGACCACCACAACCTCAAATGGAAACCTGTTTACATTTTGTCCTGCTCAGTTCAATTTGCCTCCGGGTA
>JAYSZC010000081.1:0-5613 GCA_043738235.1 Lewinellaceae bacterium
GGAAGGTGGCGACCGCTGGTATAATATTTACTCGCGTCCCGATATACTTGACCTCGGCGATTTACTTGTGGCGGTCAAACCTGGTTTTCAAAACCTCGATACCGTTTTCTGCCGGATGTCAGTAGCAGATACGATTCCGTATTCTATCAACCAGATTCCTTATTTACCGGCTTATATCAGTCTGTCCACCTCTGAATTGCCCATCGAACCGTACACTGTTCGTATGTTTTTCAACCGCTCGGAATTCGATTCCTTAGTATTGGAAAGCAATTTTGATCCGCTCACGACCACGATCGATCAATTGGTTGCGACACATTACACAGGCCCGAATGAAGATTGTTTCCAGTTGAACAATGATTACGAATCTGGCGGAGGGACCGGTATCCCCACTTTGATAACGGATTTAACGGCTGTTGAAATGGGCGATTCCATGTTTTACGTAGAATTCCAGATGTGGACGGATGGAGAAGTTGGGATACATCTAATTCAAAGAGCACTGCCGGTCGAATTGAAATCATTCACCGGAAAAATAGTGGGCGACCTCAATCGCCTGGAATGGACAACACAAACCGAGAAAAATGTCGCCTGGCATATCGTTGAACGCTCCGGGGATGGTCTGAACTGGTTGGAAGTGGGCCGGCAGCCCGGACAAGCCGGCTCTTTGACTCTTATCCAGTATACGTTTGACGATATTCGTCCCTTGCAAAAATCATACTATCGCCTCCGCTCTCTGGATTTTGATGGAGCGTCGAGCGTATCCTCTATTGTGGTACTGACCCGTAAACCTACCGGACTTGGTATTGACCGGGTATTTCCTTCCCCTACACAGGATCGTCTGACGATTGATTTTAGCACACCTGCGGAAACGGATGCGATCATTCGGGTGAGCAGTATCACCGGACAAACGGTGTTGGAAGAACAGGTGGCAGGTGTAAAAGGTAGTCACAGCATCACCTTGTCCCTGCAATCGCTTCCGGCGGGTGTCTATATTGTGTCGCTCAGCGATGGCATTTCGGTGCTAACGCCGGTGAGAGTGGTGAAGCAGTAAGTTCGTTATCGGTTATCAGTTATCGGGCTTTCAGGCTGGAATTGATAAGAAATGCTCCATCTATTTCCCCAAGCCGAAACTGATAACTAATAACTGATAACTAATAACAGATAACCAAAATGGAAGAAACACAAAATGCCTTGCCCTATCTGCTACAAACGGCGGAAAAACTGATTCAACGCAACCAGATACTACCGGCCCTTGAATTTTTGGAACGCCTTGACCAGCAACAAAAAATCGGTATCGGGCAAGACCTGATTATGCAATCCGGTAATTTTTACCAGGTGTATGATTTTTACAAACAAGACCTGATAGACGATGACAAATATTTCCAAAAAACGGCTAAGGTGCGCCTGGCGCTTACGGAAATCGTCCGGGAGATACCGAGAAAAATGGAGTTGAACGCCCGGATCAAAGGGCTGGCGGGCTACCAGTTTGATATCCCCAGCAGTCCCGAAGAACTGGAAAAAATCATTGGAAGTAAAGACAATCTGCTGACAATCAGTTGGTTAGAAAAAGCGTTAGCGGCTTCAAAAGCCGTGTGTCGCATCGTATTGACCAGCGGAGCCAAGGGTACCGGCTTCCTGACAAAAGACGGTTACCTGTTTACCAACCACCATGTGCTCAGTTCGGAAGCGGCGGTAAAAGGCGCCCGTGCAGAATTCAATTATGAAATTGGCCCTGACGGAAATATTCGTCCGTTGACCACCTATGAACTGGATGCGACAGGGTTTATATCCAGTCCTCCCGGAGAGTTTGACTTTGCCCGGGTAAAGGTCAAAGACAACCCCAATGCACCCGTCAAACAGTGGGGCGGCCTGGATATAGCGCCCGATGCGCTGCCTGCGGTGGGCGATCCGGTTACCATCATACAACATCCCGGCGGTTTGGATAAAAGAATTGCACTTCGGGCCAATGAAGTGCTCCAAATCAGCAACCAGCATATCCATTATACGACAGATACGGAAGGCGGCAGCAGCGGCTCCCCGGTATTCAACAACCATTGGCAGGTAGTTGCAATTCACCATGCCGGTAAAACCGTCCAAATCAACGGACAGCAGAAAGAAGCCAATGAAGGGATACTGTTCCGGGACATTTTTGGGTTTATCGCAAAAAAGTAGTAATATGGAAACCTTAGAAACAACGAAAGCCACGTTAAGAGATTTGTGTGTAACTGATCTGAATGGCGCACTAAAACAACTGCAGGGGCTAATTCCCGGCTCGGCGCCCAAAAAAAAGGAGGTTTTTACGCTTCATGGCAGACTGGAAAGCGTCAATTCCGAACGCCGCAACAACCTGATTACATTTGATGAGGTGGACATCAGGACAAGCCGTATCCGATTTGATTTTCTGAGTTTGCTGGAAGTGTTGAAAGAAGAAGATTTTAAAGAAGTTACGACCCCTGCTGAGAAACAGGTGAGTGCCGTGCCCAAATTTATGTTTGTTTATGATGTGGAAGAAGAGGCCTTTGCCACCAAATTGAACAAACATCTTTTTCTGTATAAACGCAACGGGAAACTAAAAACCTACAATGTGCATTCTGACGCAAATGGAGGCGAAATCCTGGAAGAGGCCAAAAAACAATTGGCAGACACGGACTACATTATCTGCCTCGTCACCCTCAACCTGATTACCGGAGAGTGGCTGGACTTTATCTTTGATAGCCTGCATGACGGAAAACGGGTTATTCCGGTACGCATAGCCGATATTAGTCTGGATGGAAGCGGCCTTGAAAAATACAGATCCCTTCCTTCCCAGAACAGAACCATCTCCGCATTTAAAAATGAAGATGCCGCCTATGCGGATATTGCTGCGGAAATCGTCCGCTTGCTCCCGCGTTGATCTTTTAAATTCAGACAAATATTTTGTTGGAACTAAGGAAGCCGCATCATTATTTCCCCAAAAAAAGCCATAGCCTATATTCTGCTCGAATATTTTCAAGGTGTTAAATAGTCATTTTACTATTTGATGTTTCGGGGAAATTTAGTATAACTTTACACCCGAAATTAACAACTAATATTTGTTAACCTGAAATTTTGAAAGATACAGCTATGGTTAAGAATTTTACTCCGCGCGAGGCCTACGCGGCCTACATACTCGGTGGCGTTTTGGTAGATGTGCGCGACAATGCCAGCCCCGATTCCAAAACATTGGATGTCAACAGAATGCTAAAAATGCCTTTTAGCGAACTCGACCAGCGCTACGGAGAATTGCCTACCAACAAACCCGTTATTCTTATGTCCAGGATTGGAAACAAAGGCAAGGAAGCGGCTAAATTCCTGCTGCAACATGGTTATAGTGATGTAGCCATCCTCGACGGCGGATTGGACGCCTGGGTAGAAGAAGGACTTCCAGTGCGGTAAGTAGTTATCCGTTATTAGTTATTGGTTATCAGTGTTGATAATCAAGCATTTGCAAAGAATTTAGCCTAAACTACTTTGTCCTTTTAATTAAATTATATGAAACGCCACCCGATCTTTGTCAGACGGGTGGCATTTTTTGTACCGGCGACTTATTGAGGTTTTTAAATAAAACGGCATTATACCCTTGGGTGTTACAATGGGGTTAAAAACCCCTTCATTTCATTGGTTGACTTTCCACCGGCTGAAGCCGGCGGTTATTGCTATCAGCCACTCGATATTTGTCAGGAAAAAAGCACTGTTTCAATAACTCCCGGCTTCAGCCGGGAGCAAATACCGATACCTTACTATGGGGTTTCAACCCCATTTAATGCCGTTTTATTAACAAACTTCAATAAGTCGCCGAGGGAGACCGTACAAAAACACACTCATTTCTGACTGCTTTGTTAGAATTCCCGGAATACATTTTTTAGGCCACAATTCGCTCATCATCAATTCGTACCACTACTTTTGAGCCTGTTTCCCAAAAATCTGTTTTATTCAATGTTTATCCTGTAATTGAATGGCTAAGAAAGACGATTTTATTTCCATTATACAAACCGGCTATCAGTTTTCCGGCTTATCTATTGTCTTAGGCGGCGCTATGCTCGACGGGGAGGCTATCCACAGTCTTCAGGTAAAAGTACCCCTGCGCACCATGAACAGGCACGGCCTGATCGCAGGCGCTACGGGTACCGGTAAAACCAAAAGCCTGCAAGTCATTGCAGAACAACTCGCTGCCAATGGGGTGCCCAGTTTACTGATGGACATCAAGGGCGACCTTTCGGGCGTCGCCATGCCGGGTACCGATAACCCTAAAATCACCGAACGCGCCGGAAAAATCGGGATTTCATGGCACGGAACAGGCTCTACGGTGGAGTTCCTGTCTCTTTCAGGCGAAAAAGGCGCCCGGCTCCGCACAACGGTGATTGAATTCGGCCCTGTGTTGTTTTCCCGTATCCTGGGGCTGAATGACACACAGGGTGGGGTAGTATCGGTTGTTTTTAAATACTGCGACGATCGCCAACTGCCGTTGCTCGACTTGAAAGACTTTAAAAAAGTCCTGCAATACCTTGGCAATGAAGGTAAAGTCGAAATTGAAGCCGAATATGGACAATTTAGTGCCGCCACCGCCGCTACGATCCTCCGTAAAGTAGTGGAGCTGGAACAACAGGGCGCCGACCTGTTTTTTGGCGAGGTATCCTTCGACGTGCAGGATCTGGTTCGCATAGATGAAAACGGACGCGGGGTTATCAGCATCGTTCGTCTGTCGGATATTCAGGATCGTCCCAAATTGTTCAGCACATTTATGTTGCAAATGCTCGCCGAAATTTATGCCTCTTTCCCGGAAGAAGGCGACATGGAACAACCCAAACTGTGCATTTTTATTGATGAAGCCCACCTCGTTTTCCAAGAGGCTACTCCGGCTCTGATGCGTCAATTGGAGGCGATTATCAAGTTAATTCGTTCCAAAGGCGTGGGTATTTATTTTATCACCCAGAATCCGGTAGATATCCCCGAAAGCATTCTGGCGCAATTGGGTTTGAAATTGCAGCACTCGCTGCGCGCTTTCACGGCGAAAGACAGAAAAGCCATCAAAATGGCCGCCGAAAACTACCCGATCACGGAATATTATCAAACCGAAGACTTGCTGACCGCGCTCGGTATTGGGGAAGCCATAGTCAGTGTACTGAACGAAAAAGGTATTCCAACGCCGCTCGCGCATACCCTGATGCGCCCACCGGAGAGCCGTATGGATATTCTGACCCCGACTGAAATCGACCAAATCCTGAATCGTTCCGCACTCGTCAGAAAATACAACCAGGAAGTAGACCGCGAAAGCGCCTATGAAATCCTGGCCGGTAAAATCGCGGAAGTACAGGAAATGCAGCAGACTCAGCAGGAAGAACCGGAAGCGCCGCGCCGCGTACAAAAAGAAGAACCCGGCATGTTTGAAACGATTGTCAAAGACCCGCTGGCCCGGCAAATCGGGCGTACCGTTGCCCGCGAATTGACCCGCGGCCTGCTGGGTGTATTCGGACTCGGCGGAGCGCGGCGTAGCACCAGCAGTAGGTCGACTCCGCGGAAGAAAACCAGTTGGTTTTAAAGCAGGGATGAGGATTTTCAGGGATGTGGAATGAGGAATGAGGAATGAGGAATGAGGAA
>JAYSZC010000082.1:0-5611 GCA_043738235.1 Lewinellaceae bacterium
GGAATTCGGCCCGAATATGCTGGAGGAAGCCCGGAAAAAGCCGCTTTGGAAAATGTTTTTGCGGCAGTTCATGGATTTTATGATCCTCGTCCTGATTGCAGCGGCAGTCATTGCGGGGCTGATCGGCGACCTCACGGATACCATCGTCATTCTGGTCATTATTTTTACCAATGCCATCATTGGTTTTGTGCAGGAATACCGGGCTGAGAAAGCCATGGACGCCCTGAAAAAGATGTCTGCAAATACGGCCACGGCTATCCGCGACGGCCACACCATACAACTTCCCGCTGCAGAACTGGTGCCCGGAGATGTGCTTTTGCTGGAAGCGGGCAATGTGGTGCCTGCCGATATTCGCTTGTTTGAGGTGCACAACCTGCAAGTAGCGGAGTCTTCGCTGACCGGCGAATCACATCCGGTGGAAAAACACCCGGATGCGCTTTCCGACGATAAGCTTCCGTTGGGCGATCGCAGGAATATGGTGTACAAAGGAACCAATATTACCTACGGAAGGGCCAGAGGGATCGCGGTTGCAACCGGCATGAATACCGAATTGGGCAATATAGCGCGTATGCTGCAGGAGGAAGATACGGCAACGCCCCTGCAAAAACGCCTGTCCAAATTTGGCAAAACCCTTTCCTATATCATTTTACTGATTTGTGTGGTGTTTTTTGCCGTCGGTTACCTGAGAGGCGAACCGCCCCTGCTGATGTTGCTGACGGCGATTTCCCTGGCGGTGGCGGCTATTCCGGAGGCTTTGCCCGCAGTTATCACGATTGCGCTGGCTATGGGCGCCAATCGGATGGTTCGCAACAAAGCATTGGTGCGCAAGTTGCCGGCAGTGGAAACTCTCGGTTCGGTTACTTATATCTGTACGGACAAAACGGGAACCCTGACCGAAAATAAAATGACGGTGCAGGAAATATGGGCAGGAACAGACACGATACCCGCTGCGGACATTGGCGCACACGCCGATCAGGAACAGATGCGCTACTTGCTCCAGACGATGGCTTTGTGCAATGATGTGAGTACAAGCGAAAAGGGCGAACCCATCGGCGATCCTACCGAAATCGCAGTTGCCGTGCTGGCCGAAGCGCATCATTTCAGCAAAAAAGAATTAGAAAAAAAGTGGCCCCGGATCGAAGAAGTTCCCTTCGACTCCGAACGGAAATGTATGACTACCCTGCACCAGGATGAGTCGGGCGTTCTGGCCTTTACCAAAGGCGCTCTGGATGTTATACTCGACAAAACGGAAGGCCTCAGTCCGGCAGAAAAAAAGCAATGGATGAAGCGGGGCGACCAAATGGCCGGACAAGGCCTGCGGGTTCTGGGCTTTGCTATGCGCAAACATCCCAAACTGCCCGCTGAGATCACGCCGCAAACTGTGGAAAAAGGACTGACGATGCTCGGCATTGCAGGATTGATCGATCCGCCCAGAAAAGAGGTGCAAAAAGCCATCCGGGAATGTAAAACAGCGGGTATCAAAACCGTTATGATTACCGGCGATTACCTGCTCACCGCTAAAAATATTGCGGAAAAACTGGGGATTATGGAATCGCCCGACGATTTGGTCGTCACAGGCTCCGAATTCGCGTCCATGTCGTCCAAAGCATTTAAAAACAAGGTGGAACATATCCGGGTGTACGCCCGCGTGTCGCCCGAACAAAAACTGAGTATCGTGAAAGCCCTGCAGGAGAAAGGGCATTTTGTCGCTATGACCGGCGACGGGGTGAATGATGCGCCCTCGCTGAAACGTTCGGATATTGGTATTGCCATGGGCATTACCGGTACGGATGTTTCCAAAGAAGCATCCGACATGATCCTGCTCGACGATAATTTTGCCACGATCGTATCGGCTGTCAAACAGGGCAGGCGGATTTTCGATAATATCCGCAAATTTATCAAATACATCATGACCGGTAATTCCGGCGAGATTTGGACCCTGCTGCTGGCGCCTGTGTTCGGGTTGCCCATTCCATTGCTGCCGATACATATTCTCTGGATTAACCTGGTCTCCGATGGATTGCCGAGCATTGCACTCGCCGCCGAGCCGGCTGAACACGGAATTATGAAGCGCCCCCCGCGCCCGGCATCTGAAAGTGTTTTTGCCGGAGGGCTGGGCAAGCATATTCTCTGGGTCGGTTTTTTGATCAGCATTGTATGTATTAGCACGCAGGCCGTGTCGATCAGCATGGGTAATGAACACTGGCAAACGATGGTGTTTGCCGTTCTGAGTTTCAGTCAAATGGCGCATGTGCTGGCTATCCGGTCTGAAACACAATCATTGTTCAAGCAGGGCCTGATGTCCAACCTGCCGCTGCTGGGCGCGGTGCTGCTCACCTGCGTCCTGCAATTAGCCATCATTTACATTCCATTCCTGAACCCGGTTTTTAAAACGGCGCCTTTGACGCTCTATGAACTGCTGGCTGTGCTGGCCGCCTCTTCGGTGATATTTGTGGCAGTGGAATTGGAGAAGTTGTTTTTCCGCTGGAAGGGGAAGGGGAAATAAAAAGAGGCTTGCCAAATAAAAAGATTACATTGATGGAAATCCACACGCCAAATATTTTGAGTCAATCCAAAAATCTCTTTTCGTCTGTAAAGACAGGCTCCTATCGAAAGAAGGAGGAAAGTTGCTTCTTCCGAGCGGCTGTACATCAACCTCATCAACCTCATCAACCTCATCAACCTTATAAACCTTATAAACCTCATCAACCTCATCAACCTTATAAACCTCATCAACCTCATCAACCCTTTACAGGCACAAACCCAACGAAATCCCAATCATCATATCGGGGAGTGTGTACACGCCTTCAGTGCGTTGTATATTAATAAATCCCTCTACCTCCAGCAATTCGGCGTCGGGCGGCAACGCGTCATAAGCTACACGCAGTTTTCGCAGGCCAAACCCCAGGTATGGTTCGATCATCCATTTCCGGCGTTTGCCGAGGTATTCCTGTGCGCCCAATTGCATGGATAATCCATGTGTGACGATGTGTTTGCGCTGCAGCGACCATTCCGAGTACTGCCCGCCCTGGCGGAGGATATTGATATATTTTTTGTTGTAAAGGTCATTGAATTTGTACACCAGGCCGATATAACTGTTCCCTGAGTCCGAGCGCTTCAGGTAGTATTTTAACATGGGTTTTAGTTTCAGCCCCGTGTACGTCTCGCCTTTGTGAGAGGCAAAAGAAGAGGAGTTGAACACCCAGCCGATACCCGCCTGAACACCCCAGCGCGAAGAAAGGGGGATGTCTGCTTGCATGGAGACCGATTGATGAGCGGGGTTGATGAGTGCCAGCGGCGATATTCCCAGGGTGTAAGGAGGGCGTTCCTGTGCTGGAGCAGGCGTATTTTCCTGAGAAAAGCCATGCAAGGGCAGCAGCAATAGCCCGAATATGAGTGCCCGCATTTATTTGGATATTTGACCTAGTTTTTTGATCTGAACAATATCGCTGATGTCGAATATCTGGAAATCAGTTTTGGAGGACACAATCATTTTTTGTCCGTCGATGATCAGGTCGTAGGGATCAGTGATGCTGACCGTTTGCGGGTATTCCGTCAGCATGGCCGGATTGGAGATGTCGAAAATGCGCAGGCGGTCGGCGCCTTCGTCGCAAATGAAGAGATGGTTGTCCTTGTAACCCAGTCCGTTGGGAATGTCTAAGGGATAGATGCCAAGCGTCACCGGCGCTGATTTATTCGTGATGTCGTACACCACCAGGGCACTTTGCGCGGAAGCATTGCCACAGATGTTCTGGATCACCTTGATCGTCGAAAACGCATAGTTCCCTTTCACCACTACGGGGTCGCAACCGCTAAAACCAATATCGGAAAGCCGGTCTGATTTTGATTGAATGACAGGCGCTGCGGGATTGCTGATGTCCAGGATATACAGCGCCGTGGTGGAACCCAGGAAAATGGTGTTGTCGTAAATCGTAATGGTTTCCAGTCCGTAATCGGTTGAAAGGCGGTGCACCAACACCGGACGGTCTTTTTGTGTAATATCATAGGTCTGCACCTCATTGAGGTTGAGTACGTACATATTGTTCTGAAACACCGCAAAACGGGTAATGGAGCCTGATTTTCCAGGATTTGTCTCGAAAGCCGCGTCTTTGCTGCAGGCGACCAGTAAAAGGACCAAAAAGGTGGTAAAGAGTACGTTTTTCATTTTTTGATTGTTGATTTTTTTTGATTTAGAACACGGATGAAAAGGATGAGACACGGATTATTAAAACATATGCGAATAATGGGTGAATAATCCGTGTCTCATCCTTGTCATCCGTGTTCCCTTAATTGACGGTGACGCACTTTGCATTTTCCAGCGTCGCATCCTCCCAGTCGATGATAGCGCCTTTCGATTCGTCGACGCATTCAAAATAACCGTTGTACAGCAGCGGATACAGCGCAGGTGTGATGACGTTCGTTATCCGGGCCGTTTCCGAAATCTGCTGCAGGTTGCTGATGTCGATCACCACTAAGTCTTTCCAGCTGTCGGCATAGATCAGGTTGCCCGAAACAACAAAATCGGTGATAGCCGGTATTTTCAAAAATGCGAGGTTGACCGTGTTCAAACTGTCTTTCAGGTTGAACACATGGATGCCCTTGCGCTGCTCCAGTATAAACAGCAGTGTGTCTTTCAAAAAAATCGTGCCGGACAACTGAATCGGTCTGGGCGCTTCATTGCGAATATCCCGCAGTTCCGAAAGTGAAATATACACCGGCTTTTTCCCAAAACCGTCGAAAAAATCCTGCTCCGATTTTTCACAACTTCCCAGGTTGAAGAGTAACACACAACAGGAGAGGAAACAGGCTATGTTGCGATACATGGACTTTAAGTTTTGATGCTTCTGCATTTACTTTTACTAACGGGTAATATCAGGAGAAGGTTGGGTAGGGGTGTGAAATTTTTTTTCAAAACCCCGCCCGCAACGACAGCACAAAATTCCTGCCCGCGCCCGCCATGCCCGAACTGTAAGGCCGGTACCGCTGATCCGTCAGGTTTTCCAATCCGGCGCTTAGGCTCAGATAATCGGTTAACCGGTACAGGGCATGAAAGTTCAGCGTGTACCAACCCGGGGAATAGGGATTTCCGTTGGCGTCGGTCGCATAGATTTCCGTTTTGCCTTGTTCTTCTTCGGGTAAATCGTCAAATTGCTTTTCGCCGCTGTACTGCGTGGAAAGCATGATTTGCAGATTTTGAGCAGTGTACGTCAGTTTTGAAACGCCGAACCAGGGCGCTGCATGGCGCGAGGGGCTGATGGCGCCGTTGTCCAATTCTTCTTCCCCGTTCTGGAAATTGAAATCGGTAGCAAACTCGAATCCTGCCGGCAGTTGGAGCCTGACGCCTGCCTGTATGCCGTACACATGGGCAACGGCAGCGTTCTGTATGGCCTGCACCCGGCTCAGTTCGCCGTCGTACAGGATGCTGTCCAATCCGTTCAAGGTAAAATCGCGCCGCACCAGCGCATTTTTGAGCTGGGTATAATAAGCGGTAAGGTCAATCTTCAGTATGTTTCCGAATACTTTGGCGATGCCCAGATCGCCGCTCCAGGCGTATTCCGCTTCCAGGTTAGGGTTGGGAATGACCACGGAGCCGGGTTCCGAATCGAACACT
>JAYSZC010000083.1:0-5610 GCA_043738235.1 Lewinellaceae bacterium
TCTCACTTCTCACTTCTCACTTCTTTAAAAATTCAGTATTGGCTTAAACTTTGTTTGGATACTTTTGCACGACCAATATGCCGATACATACTATCAGAAACTTTTTGACTCTATCCCGAAGAACCATTTTATGATCCCGACATGATAAAGCGTTTGCTTCTCTATATTGTTGTGATGTTGATTCTGCTGGCCCTTGCATTTAGTGCCGGGCAGTGGGACAAAGATACAACGCTCCTTCAACAGCATTCCGAAGAAATATCGGTGTGGCTCTCCGTTCAGGAATCGGAGGGTCTGGCCTGGGGCCGGGCCAATGCGGCGAAAGCAGGCGCCTGGCAGGGCCAGTCCGATAAAGCCTACACGGTTTTACTGTACCGGCAGGACTCTGTCATATCCTGGTCGAATACGAAAGTGATACCGGTTGGCGCTGAACTCCTCAACATAGCCCGAAGTCCGGGCAGGTCGCTGTTGAAACTCCCGCTAGGCTGGTTTTTATGCCACAGCGAACCCAGCGGCGATTATACGCTTACGGTACTTGTTCCGATTCGTTATTCCCTGAATTTCAATGCTTTAGATCAAGAAAATGTCTTTCCTGCCGGTAAAAATATTGATGAAAACATAACCGTTTCAACCCTTGCGAGCGATTATCCGATCGTCGTCGCCGGCAAGCCGCTGGCCTGGCTGAGCGCAGTAAAACAGGTGCAATCCGGTTGGTTGCAATGGCTGCAACTGGCAACCTGGTTGCTGTTTTTCATCCTCTTTTTCAGCCTGTTGAACCAGGCCGCACGCTGGTTGAATACCCGCACCGGGCCGTTGGCCGGAACGGCGCTGCTATTGGCAAGTGTGGCCGTTTTATTGTGGTTGAATGTTGCCACAGGTTTTACCCAACAACAATTCAGCGCTTTGCCGCTCTTCGCTCCATCCTTTGAAAATGCGTCGCTGATTGGCAAATCCGTGGGCGACTGGCTCATACACGCGGTGCTGTTGTTGTATGTAATGATATTTTTTCACCGGCGTTTCGGTGTTGTGGAAACGGTTGAAGAGACAAAATCGTCCGATGCAGAAACGGTACAAATACCTGCGCCGGCAAATGAAAAATCGGGAATCAAATCCGTACTGGCCTCTTTTTGTTACCTGATGGCTATGCTGAGCATCCCATTTAGCGTACAAATCATGCGCGAATTGGTGTTGCACAGTCGCATCGGTTTCGATTTTGACAATATTTTGAATCTGGGTAGCCTGGGTTTGCTGGCACTGACCGGCGTGATCATATTGATGGTCGGGCTTTTCCTGTTCAGCCACCGGATGCTGCTCACCATACATCAACTGAACATGCCGTTGCGGCAGCGGATCGTTGCTTTGGTCATAGCGATGGCGGCAGTAACGGCATTGGCAGTCCCTATGGGCATCGATCCACTGTTTGTAGCCATTTTCGCGTTGTTGTATGCAGCGCTGCTCGATGCTTTTGTACACTGGAAGGCTGCCGGATTCGGCTGGCTGGTTTGCTGGCTGCTGGTTTTTTCATTTTTTGCTTCGACGCAATTGTTTCAGAATAGCGCGGTGAAAGACCGGGATCTGCGCAAAAACTACGCGGAAGCGCTGGCAAGCGACCGCGATACGGTGATTGCTGAAAAATTGCTGCCCGGCGCATGGACCGCCCTGCAAAATGATTCGCAGCAAATTGGATTATTGCTGAAACCCTGGCCCTTCAAGGCCGATGTAGGCACGTTTCGCACCCGTTTCAACGAACTTACTTTTCATGAAAATTACCTGTTCCAGCACTACCGCCTCAACGTTTTTGCTTTTGACCGGGACAATCAGCCCCTGCTGATTGATCAATCGCTCGGCTACGAACAGGTGGTGCTGCAAAACTGGAATACGGGCGCCCCGCTTCCCGGTCAGCCGAATATCCGCCTCGGGGCGGATGCGGAAGGAAAGATGCGCTACATGCTGCAATTGAGCGCCAACCGCATGGGTGATCCCGCCCAATTGACGCGTATTTTTGTTTTTTTTGACCATGAATATCCTGCTCCGACACGGGTGTACGCGCAGATATTTTACCATACGCCGTATAAAAACCTGAACTGGTTGTCGTGTTACGAATTTGCGGTGCAAAAAAACGGTCGCCTGCTGGTCGAACAGGGGCTGAACAATATAGCCATTCTGGCTACACCTTTGGACAATGGCAGCAGTACGGAACTGGAATCCTTCTCCCGAATCGATGCCATAGCCAAAAGTGCCGACGGACAAACCGTAGCCTCCGTTGGCCGGAGCCTGGGCGGGTGGTACAAACAGATTTACCTGTTTTCCATCATTTTTACCCTGGCGTCCATATTTATGCTGGCACTGGCGCTGGCGAACTCTGTATTCGGCTTTTTGCCGGAAGAGTACGATTTTCGACTCAGTGCAAGAGGCTCGCTGGCCCGCCGGATTCACCTGTGGTACGTAGCCCTGCTCGCCGTGGCTTTTTTAGTGACCGGATACCTGACATACCGGCATTTTACGCAGACGGCCCGCGACAATGAGCGCAGCGACCTGGATTACCGCGCAGAAGCCCTGCTCAATCACCTGAAAAACCAGATGCTCAATACATCCGTTTCGCCAGACAGCCTGCGCCGCGATTTGCCGCGCTCCCTGCGCGCCATCTCTTCCAGTATGAGTATGGACGCCAACCTGTACGACCCGGATGGCAAACTGCTCTTTACCACACAGGAGGACCTGGCGGCGCTGGGTATTTTACCCTCCAAAATGAATCCCGAAGCCTGGAATACCTTGAAACTGAACAGGCAGCCGGAACAGGTGGAAAGCGAGCAGGTGGCCGGTTTTGAATACTATGCCAAATACTTGCCCTTGTACGGCGATCAGCACAAATTGCTGGGATTCCTCGGCGTACCCTACCAGCTCAGCAACCCGAAAGCCGGCGCAGATGTGTCCGATTTTCTGGGGATGCTGGCAAGTTTGTACGTGTTTTTGCTGCTGATCGCTTTTGCCGTCACCCTGCTACTGGCGCGTTCCATCGTCCGGCCTATCAGTATGCTTTCTGAAAAAGTACGCGCCGTTCAATTAGCTGACAAAAACCAGCCGCTGGTGTACGACGGAGATGCGCAGGATGAAATCAGCGAACTCATCGGGCAGTACAACCGGATGGTGGATAAACTGGAAGCCTCGAAAATACAGTTGGTGCGCCTCGAACGGGAAGGCGCCTGGCGCGAAATGGCCCGCCAGGTAGCCCACGATATTAAAAACCCGCTGACGACCATGAAACTTTCCATGCAGCAATTGGAACGGGTGTCTAACAACCCCGAACAAGCCGCTGCCTATCTCCGCAAAGCCATCACGCGCCTGATCGAACAAATCGATTCACTGGCTCAAATTGCATCGGAATTCTCCATGTTCGCCAACCTCGACATCAAGGTGATGCACGATGTGGTCATCAATGAAGTGGTGGAAAGTGTACACGACCTGTTCAGCGAACAAAAGAATGTAGCGCTCTCGCTCTCCTTACCCAAACAACGCTTCCATATCCTGGGTGATAAAAACCACCTGATCCGCGTATTTAATAACCTGGTTATCAACGCTATACAGGCCATTCCTTCCGACCGGCAAGGACATATACACGTTTCTCTGGAACGGCAGGGCGATAAGGCGGTCATACAAATCAGCGACAACGGCGGCGGTATCCCGTCGGAAATAGGCGACCGGGTATTTGAACCCAATTTTACCACCAAAACCTCCGGCAGCGGCCTCGGACTGGCGATTTGTAAAAAGATCATCGAAGCGCACGAAGGTGATATTCGTTTTGAAACCCGGGAAAATGAAGGAACGGATTTCTTTGTGGAAATGCCATTGATGGTAGTGGAGTAGGGGTTAAACGGAACACGGATGGAACGGATTGGACACGGATTTAAACGGATTTTTCCCTCGTAGACTAGGATTTTCGCGCTTCGCGCTCATGGGAATAATGGGGACGAGGATTACACGGATTTTGCGGATTTACGCGGATTTTTCCGCTTTAGAGTTGACAAGGATCAACTAATGTTCACATAGTTAGAAAAATACAAGTCAACTCTAAAGCGGAAAAATCCGCGTAAATCCGCAAAATCCGTGTAATCCGCGTTGCCCATTATTCCCATGAGCGCGAAGCGCGAAAATCCTAGTCTACGAGGGAAAAATCCGTGTCTAATCCATTCAATCCGTGTTCCATTTTATTTTCAAAAAATATTGAAAGTTGTGAACAAAAAATATCGTTGCTCGTTTTAATCCTATAAAACAACGAGCCATGTTCCTCTCCCCACCTTCCCAAACCAGCATTCAACAACACATCGAACAGCAGCGGCACTTGCCGCACAGCTACGCGGAAGTCGGCCATACCCGCCGAGCAGAAAATATTCCCGGTTACGACAATGATTTGAATTTCATAGAGTTAGGCAGCGGAGATGCGGTGTGGGAGGCTGCCAAGGAGGCCATCCGGCAGTGGCGCATGTTTCCCGCTCCCTGGGCATTTATCACACCTGCCGACGCGCCCATTCTGACTGGAACGGTGGTGGCGATGACGGCCCGGGTCATGGGTCTTTGGTGGCTGAATGCCTGCCGGATTGTTTATGAGATCGAGGAAACCCATCGCTTCGGCTTTGCTTACGGCACCTTGCCGGGGCACGTAGAGTGTGGCGAAGAGATATTTATGGTGGAGCGCTCTGCCGACGGTACCGTGCGTTATGTCCTCAAAGCATTTTCGAAACCCCGGCACCTGCTGGCGCGCCTGGCTTACCCGGTAGCGCGGGCCTATCAGCGGAAGTTTGTCCGGGATTCCAAAGCCGCCATGTTTCAGTTTGTTCAACAGCGCATGGTATGAAAACGATCCTACCGATAATCGCCTGGCTGCTTTGGCTGATCGCAGCCGGCCCGGCATTCCTGCAAAGCAATTGGGAAATCGCGCTACTGCTGTTTGCGGCATGCGCGCTGGTTCCGCCGGGTTTGTCCTTGCTTCGTTTACCGGTTCAGCCGTTGTATTGGCCGGCTGTATTTGCATTGAGCTTGGCCTATTACCTGACGGATGCCCCTGCTTCCTGGCGCGGACTGTTGGCAATGCCTTATGTTGGCCTGTCGGCCTGGATTACCATACGGGAACTGACGCAATTATTTACCCTTCCAAAAATACAAGTCCCTGATATTGTTCGGGTTGCAGCGCTCGCTTACTGGTCGACCGGAGCGGTATGGGCGCTGTGTTTCCTGACGGGTTTCCGGCCCCTGGATTTCGATCTAGTCATTGTATCGCTCACGGCGGCGCATTTTCATGTGGCCGGTTTTGTGTTGGCGGCAGTAGCGTACCGTATGCTTTTGGCAGCCCCGGGCAGGGCAACGCAGATTTCCGGCTGGGGCGTACTGGCAGGTATGCCCTCAGTGGCCATAGGTATCACGCTTACAAAATTGGGATATGCGCCTGCTTTTGAGTGGATGGCAGCGCTGCTGTTTGTGTTGTTTGCGGCAGTCATCGCTGTCTGGCATTTATCCAGATTGCCGGATCAAAACTACACCCTTGCGGTGCGGCGCTACTGGTGGGGCGGGGCTGTTTGCCTGTTGATCGGTATTGCGCTGGCTTCCTTGTATGCCCTG
>JAYSZC010000084.1:0-2272 GCA_043738235.1 Lewinellaceae bacterium
GGAATGCTGCGTGTGCTTTCCAAATTTTAAAGCAAAGGATTAAAGATGATCCTGATCAGGATTACTTGCTGGCAAAGATAGCCGGAACTTTTTAGGAAACGAGAAAGTAAAAAGAAATTTACGGCGATTCCAAAAATAGAATCACTGAAAATCAATATTGCTTAAATTGAAGTGATAAATAATACGCCCGCTTTTTTACTTCATCTTTTTCTTCATCTTACCCGGAAAAAGCCCTGATTGACTCTTCTTACTCGTTTTTATTTCGCCTTTGCGATTGGTTTTGGGTTTAAGGCTTTCGGTTGCCGGGCAGCCGCTTTTTTGGCTGCAGGCAGGGGCAGTGATGGAAATGGCAAATAGGAAAAAGAGGAAAATACCGAGATAGCGGGGGAACTTCATATTGTGAGTAGTGAGTTGTGAATGGGCAAATAACGCGATTTTGAGTGATTTCGTACTTAATTGCCCAACGCGATATTTTTTAACCACAACGGACACAAAGTGGTTTCACAAAGGACACTAAGCGTAGAGTTGACCGCATTTTTCCAATCATTTGTGATGTTTGTACAATGCTTACAGCAAATACTAAGCAGGATGAGTCAACTCTACGCTTAGTGTCCTTTGTGAAACCACTTTGTGTCCTTTGTGGTTAAAAAAATCGCGTTGGGTGCCAGCGTATTAGTTCCTTTTTTGGATTTCCACATCCGGCGTCGGGCAATCCTCCCATTTGGCCGGGTTCAATTCAAACACCTCTCCGCGATTCCGTTTTCTTTTAGGCATCACCAGTCCCTCCCACGCGCGCCCGCAGGCATTGTGCAGCAGCGCCCCGTCTAACCAGAGCCTGCCGCCTTTTTCTACCGTGATCTGCGCGCCTTCGGGCAGCGACAGCCGGCAGGAAATACGCAGCGAACCGCCGTCAGTAACGGTCAGATTGCCTTCCAGGTCGCGGGCGCCGTTCCACACCACCGAGTCCCGGATCACCACATCGCGGCCTTCCCAGCGTTCGCACCAGGTCGGAACCAGGCAGCGCCGCAGTCGGTTTTTTTCGCTGGACAAGGCCTGGTGGACGCGTCCGATCTGGCAGGGTGTCAGCGCGATCTGGTAGGCGTTGTAGTCCATCATATTATTCGTGGCCTGGTCGCGGCAGGGCGGTTTTTCGCTCCATTCCCAGCATTTATTGGGGTGTTTGTCGGTATCCGGGCAGTTATCTTCGCCCCAGGCGTGGCTGAGCGAAAGCAGGTGGCCGACCTCGTGGTTGAGCAGGGCTTCGTGGCCGAAAGCGTCTTTGCCTTGTTCGTACAGGCCCGCCATTTTCAGGGCCGTTCCCAGCGCAATGCCTTGTAAATTAGCCTTGTAGGTAGGAGATCGGATACTATCGTCTGGGTGAACCTGGATAAAAATATTCAGGATGGAATCCAGGCCGATGCCGTATTTGTCCAAAACCTGGCGGTTGTAGTTATTCTGGTTTTTACCGACATACACCAGGTAATACAACGAATCGTCGTAGTGGAAATAGATGCCGTCATCGCCGGGCTGCGGCCAAAGCACGTAGCGGTAATTTTTGGGCAGTACCGCCGTTCCTTCCGGCGAGCGCCAGTTGCGGATATTGGTATCGAGTTGTCGGTTAGCGCCCTCCAGCAGTCGCTTGCAGTAGTTCCGCCCTGCTTCCGGCCGGAAATTGTGGCTGCTGTCCCGGCTGTTCATAATATGGAAATTCACGCGCAGCCGCCGTTCCGGCATATATGATGGATGGGCAGTATCGGGCAGGTAACTTTGCCAGTCGCCGCAACGGTGTACCTGTCTTGTAGCAACAGGAGATTGCCCGCGCAGTCCAACGCAGCAACTCGAAAGTACAACTGCCACCAGACAGCATTTTTTTATCCAAAACATTGAATATCAATTAATTCTGGAAATAAAACCAAGCCTGGCATTTAAGGCTGTTCTTCCCCAAATGCTGATTTCCAGGCAAGGAGACCGCCGATCAGGTTGCGTACATTTGTAAAGCCATTGGCCTGCATAATCCCCTGGACCATACCCGAACGCGCACCCGAACGGCATTGCAATACGATCTCTTCGTCCTTTTGGTCTTCGAGTTCGTACAAGGAATTCACCAGCATATTGACTGGGATCAGTTTGGCCCCGATATTAAATTCCTCGTATTCCCAGGGTTCACGCACGTCGATGAAAACGAATTTGTCCCCGGCTTTGATTTTTTGTTTGAGTTCCTGTACTGTGATATCCATGTTTGAGTTATGAGTTATAAGTGATGAGTGATGAG
>JAYSZC010000085.1:0-5599 GCA_043738235.1 Lewinellaceae bacterium
CATTTTCGCGGAGAGGAGATAGACTTACCAAGTTTTAAAAACTTGGTAAGTCTATCTCCTCTCCGCGAAAATGCCCGATAGTGTGCACTGCGGAACGTACTTGTCCAGAACTTTTGAGATTTTTAATGGTTTGAAACGACGTTAGGGTTATTACAAGGAAAGTCATTCGTAACAGTATAAAAAACTCAAGTCCGGGCAACCTGATTTATTTTAAACACGCCAATGCTCTTAACTTTCCAAATCAGTTTTCAGAAAATGAAAAACACTTTACTTGGTTTGCTACTTGTCTTGGGTACGCCTTTGCTGCTTGCACAATCAACCATTCCCATCGAACGCAACATCGAATGGGCTGCCGAGCCGTCGAAACATACCCTGGTGAGTGGCGAAGTAGTAACGTTTTGGGAGTTTAAAAACGCCACGTACAGCGATGCAGCGCCCACTATCCCCGTGTTTTCAGAACGCATCCCCCTGTCAGGCCGTTTGGAACTGACCGTGGATGTGACATCCATGCAGTTCGAGTCGTTTTCTTTTCAGCCGAATGGCGATGAAGCGGCGCTGGATACGGATGTGCGCGTGGAAGTGACCCTGGAGCAGGAACGCAAGCGCTTTTTTGCACGGGTTCGTTTGATTCCCATTAGAAAAACAGGCGCCGGTTACGAACGGGTGCGCTCATTTTCCCTCAATATTCGCACTACGGTTATTCCCGAACCCATCAAGGAACGCGGCGGGCCGTTCACATACAGCTCCGTACTGAGCAACGGCACGGTGTACAAATTTGGTGTAGCCCAGTCGGGTATTTACAAACTCGACTACGGTTTTCTTAAAAACGAACTGGGAATCAGCAACTTAGACAATATCGACCCGCGTACCATCCGCATTTATGGCAATGGCGGCGCGATGCTGCCGGAGCGCAACAGCGATTTTCGCGCCGACGACCTGCTGGAAAATGCAGTCCAGGTGGTGGGCGAATCCGATGGAAAATTTGACCAAAACGATTACGTGCTGTTGTATGCCGTCGGGCCAGACCCCTGGTTTTACCGCCCGGGCGCCATCGACCCGGAACTCAGCGTTCGCAAGCACCTGTACGATACCCGCGCCTGGTATTTTGTAAAAACGGGCGATGGCAATGGCCTTCGCATAACGGAACAAGCCAGTGTGTCCGCATCGGCGGTGAGCGAATCGTTTGATGATTTTCGCAGGGTGGAAGAAGACAAAGTGAACCTGCTGGATTTTTCCACATCCGGACAGGGATCGGGTAAAAAATGGTTCGGCGATTATTTTTACCAAACCCGCGAACGCAATTACAGTTTTTCTTTTCCCAACCTGGTTTCAGGCAGCGTAGCACGGATACGGGCAGAGTTCGCAGGGCGCAGCGGCGTGAGCAGTTCGGTAAAACTGATTGCCGGATCAACCACTTTATCCCGCAATATCAACGGTGTAAATGTCAGCAACAATGAAGCCTCTTTTGCTGCATTGGGCGTATTGCAGGGCAGTTTCCAGCCTCCGTCAGATCAGTTTGATGTAAAAATGCAGTACCCGGAAGTGGTGCAGCAAAGTGAAGGCTGGCTCGATTTTATTGAAGTCAACGTCCGCCGTCGCTTAATCATGAGCGGTACCGCGATGGAATTTCGCGACCTGAGTACCCTGACACAGGCCGCCACTACTTTCCGCCTTTCCGGCGTGAGCGGCAACCTGAATGTCTGGGATATTACCAATGCGCAACTGCCCGCTATCCAGCAAAAAACACAAAACGGCGGCACGGTGGAATTTGGCGCGAATACCGCGAACACCCTGCGCAGTTATATCACTTTTTACGACAACAACAGTTTCCCCAAGCCCGAATCGGTGGCCGGCAAAATAGCAGCCCAGAATATACATGCCCTCGAAAACCTGCACATGGCAATCCTCTATCACCCCGATTTTGAGGCGCAGGCCAATCAACTGGCGGCGCACCGGAGGACATACAGCGGTCTGGACGTTGCAACCGTCAACATCTACCAAGTGTACAACGAGTTTTCCTCCGGCGCGAAAGACCCCGTTGCGATGCGCGACTTCGCCAAAATGTTGTACGACCGCAATCCCGATAAATTTGAGTACCTGCTGCTGATGGGCGACGGATCTTTCGATCCGAGAAACAACACGATCAGCCCGGTGAACGCAGACTATATTCCCGTTTTTGAAACGCCGGAGTCCTTTAGCCCGATTACTTCCTATCCTTCCGATGACTTTTTTGCCTTGCTCAGCGACAACGAAGGCGGCTCGCTGACCGGAGCGCTGGATATTGCCGTAGGGCGCCTGACCGTGGGTACGCCTTCGGAAGCACAGATTGTGGTGGATAAAATATTGGCATACGATAGCTCGGCTGCTACGCTCGGCGACTGGCACTTGCGCACGGTATTTCTGGCAGATGATGAGGACAACGATGTTCACCTCCGGCAGGCAGAAGATTTGTCCATGATGACGGCAGAAACGGAAGACTGGTTCAATATCGGCAAAATCTACTTCGATGCCTATCAGCAGGTGGCTACTTCCGGCGGACAACGCTTTCCGGATGCACAGTCGGCCATCAATTCAGACGTATTTAAAGGGGCGCTGCTGTTGCAATACATCGGGCACGGCGGTCCGCGCGGCCTGGCGCAGGAGCGCGTGGTGACCAATAACGATATTGCGGGCTGGGAAAACCCCAACCGCTACCCGCTCATCATCACCGCGACCTGTTCTTTTGGCGGATACGATGATTATTCGCTGGTAACGGGTGGCGAACAGGCGCTTTTGAAACCCAATTCCGGCGCTATTGCACTGTTTACCACTGTTCGGGCTGTATTTATCGGCGGCAACAACATTCTGACCGATGCCGTACAGCGATTTATTTTCAAACGCGTGGATGGCCAATACCGCAGCATCGGAGATATTTTGAAAGACGCCAAGAACTCGCTGACCTCCGACCAGGACAATGCGCGCCGTTTTACCTTGCTCGGTGACCCCGCGATGTTTTTAGCCTTGCCGGAATATCGGGTAAAAACCACCAAAATCAACAACCACGAAGTGACTGTCGGCCAGATGGACACCCTGAAGGCCCTGATGCAGGTAAAAATAGAAGGCATGGTGACGGATACGCTGGGAAATTTGCTTCCCGCTTTCAATGGCAGGGTGTTTGTCTCGGTTTTTGACAAAGCACAGGAACTGCAAACCCTGGCGCAGGATGAAACAAGTTCGGTACGCAAGTTTAGTGTGCAGAAAAACATCATTTTTAAAGGTAGCGCTACGGTCAGCAATGGTCGTTTTGCCATCGAATTTATCGTTCCCAAAGACATTAATTACGTTTACGGGATTGGAAAAATCAGCTACTACGCCGAAAACGGCACACCACTCGACGCAGCAGGCGCCGATCAGAATATTGTAATCGGCGGCAATGCCAACCTGATCCAGGACGATAAGCCGCCGGTGGTAATGCCGTTTCTGAATACCGAAGCATTCGTAACGGGCGGTATTACGGACAACAACCCCAGGGTGCTGATCAAATGCACCGACGACTACGGGATGAATGTCAGCGGTACCAGCCTGGGGCACGACCTCACGGCAGTATTGGATGGTAATGTGCTGGAAACCATTGTGTTAAATGATTTTTATGTCAGCGAACAGGATAATTTCCGCCGCGGGCAGGCTGTTTTTCCGCTGCGCAATCTTGCGCCGGGTCGTCACACCCTGCACGTAAAAGGCTGGGATATTGCCAATAACCCGGGCGAGGGTTATACGGAATTTGTGGTGGCCGAAGATGGCAAAGCCGCCCTCGACCATGTGCTGAACTATCCCAATCCGTTTACGACCAACACTTTTTTCCAGTTTGAACACAACCTGGCCGGTCAACTACTCGACGTACAAATCAGTATCTTTACGGTATCCGGCAAGTTGGTTAAAACGCTGCAGCATTCGGCAACCACAGACGGGTTCCGCGTTACGGACATACAGTGGAACGGCCTCGATGATTTTGGTGACCGGCTGGGCCGCGGCGTGTACCTCTACCGCGTGAAAGTGCGGGGCACCGACCTGTCGGGCGCCACGGCTACGGCGGAGAGCGATTTTGAAAAATTAGTTATTCTGAAATAAGTGTTTTTGTGTTTTTGTGTTTTGGGCGCTTCGCCTAAACTACTCACGGTTACCAAAGGCGAAGCGCCCAAAACACTAAAACACAAAAACACTTTTAATCATCGTACTTTTGCACGCTTTTTGCTTGAAGAAACACCATACCTTACCAGGTACAAGAATCAGGTCAGGTCACACTATGCCACTCAACACATCAATTTTTACACTCATGAAGAAATCTCTAGTTCCGGCATTGCTGGCCGCAATATGGGTAATGACGGTAACGGCGATACATGCCCAGATCCAGCCAAAATGCATCAACGGTAACAACCCAATCACAGGTGAACGCTGCGCCAATGCGGTCACTTCAGCCGTTCCATTTCTCCGTATTGTACCGGATGCGCGCGGCGGCGCTATGGGTGATGTCGGTATCGCCACTTCAGCCGACCCTAACGGGATGCACTATAACCAGTCGAAACTGGCTTTTGCAGACAAAAACATTTCATTGGCAGCCACTTACACGCCCTGGATGCGCAATCTGGGTCTGAACGACGTTTACCTGGCCTATCTGGCGGGCTATTTTAAAATTGATAAATTTCAAACCGTCGGTTTCGGACTGCGCTACTTCTCGCTGGGCGATATCGAATTCACGGACGAAAACGGCCAGTCGCTCGGACAAGGTCGCCCGAATGAATTTGAGATCACCGGCGCATACTCGCGTAAACTGACCGAACGTTTTTCGGCTGCTGTCGGCGCTAAATTTATCTACTCCAACCTCGCCACCGGTCGCGTCGTGGAAGGCAACGAAATCAAACCTGGCGTTGCAGGCGCAGCGGATATTTCTTTCACCTACAAAGCGCCGCTTGAAATCAACAATGTAAAAAGTGAATTGACGGTAGGTACGGTTTTCAGCAACCTGGGTTCTAAAATCACCTACACCAATTCCATCAACCGCGACTATATCCCCAGCAACCTGGGTATCGGCGCTGCCTGGAAAGTGAACCTGGACGACTACAATACCCTGACCTTCACCACCGATTTCAACAAACTGCTGGTACCTACTCCGCGTCCTGAAATTGATGAAGACGGCGACGACACGCCCGACTACAAACAATACTCCTCGATCCGCGGCGTATTCAAATCTTTCGGTGATGCGCCGGGTGGATTCAGTGAAGAGATGAAAGAAATTACCATTGGCGCCGGCCTGGAATACTGGTACGACGACCAGTTTGCCATCCGTACCGGTTACTTCTACGAGCACTACTCGAAAGGCAACCGCAAATATTTCAGCGTCGGTCTCGGCGTGAAATACAATGTGTTCGGCCTCAATTTCTCTTACCTGGTGCCGACTACCAACCAGCGCAATCCATTGGATAACACGCTGCGTTTCAGCCTGTTGTTCGACTTTGAAGCCTTTGAAGGCGACGCCGACGAATAGTAGCTGATTTTACTTAGATATCCGTAGAGTTAATGGCAACGCGGATAACGCGGATGCGGCGGATTAACGCGGATTTTT
>JAYSZC010000086.1:0-2270 GCA_043738235.1 Lewinellaceae bacterium
TGATGAATATTTGGCCCAACAGGTGAAGTGAATTTTGTTTATTTTCCTTTAAAAAGTTGATTTTCAATAAATTAAGATTTTTTTCATCATTCATCATTCCAATGGTTCGTAATGAAATTCGGTATTTCCGAAGGAATATACATATAAAGAAAAAGGCAAAAGTTTAGATTTGTGGTGCGAACTACAAAACAACTTTTGCCCTATGAGCATCGAGACACTCACGGAGACAATATTAGGGAAGATGTCAGGAATGAACAAATGGCGGCGTGATTTTTTGCGCCATTTGTTTCGATTATTTTTGAGCATGCGAGGTCGTTACACCTTTTTGAACGCTGAACGCTATGGAGATTTTGGGGAGATCTGCTATCGGCAACATTTTGAACGTCCACACGACTGGGCAACCTTTAACTACCACCTGATTATGCAATCCACATCAGCAGAGCGCATCAATGTATTCGATCCGAGTTACTTGAGCAAGAGCGGCAGGCACACACCCGGCGTAGGCTGGCATTGGTCGGGCTGCGCCGGTAAGGCTAAATGGGGATTGGAGATCGGTGCTTTTTCGGTGGTGGATGTGGTGAATCATACTGCCCTGCATTTGGTAGCGGAGCAAACCTTGAAAGAAGAGACCGAACAGCATAGATCCCTGCTGGAATACTACGGTTCATTGGTGGAGCGTCATGTGGATACCTTGCTCAAAATCAGTGCGTTCCTGGTGGTAGATGCTTACTTTTCACGCAAACCATTTGTTGACAAAGTCCACGATTGTGGCTTACACCTGGTCACCCGGCTGCGCGACGATTCCGTCCTGTATTACCCTTATGTAGGGCAGCAGCACGAAGGTCGGGGCAGGCACAAGAAATTTGCCGGTCGCGTAGATATACGCAACCTGAGCGAAGAACACTTCTGTACATGTGCCTGTGATGAGCAAGACGGGACTGCCTACGAAAGCCGTGTGTGGGTTAAATCCTGGAAACGATGGGCGAAAGTGGTGGTCGTGCATCAAAAGGATCCGCAGGATAAAATCAAAAGAGTCAAGGTGTATGCCTCCACGCTCGAAACCATGCCCGGAGCAGACCTATGGCTTTACTACAAGGCTCGTTTCCAGTCTGAATTCCTTTTCCGGGATGCCAAACAGCATACCGGATTGGAACATTGTCAAAGCCGCCAAACACAAGCCCTGGATTTCCATTTCAATGCCTCCTTAACGGCTGTTTCCATGGCCAAAGCAATCCACTGGCTTGGTAGACCAACTGAAAAACGTGGCCCTTTCTCCATGGCTGACATCAAAACCCAATATTTCAATGAACTCCTGCTCAACCGATTTTTTGAAGCGTATGGCATAAATCCACACCTCGCAAAAAATAATCATGCTTATAAATCACTATATGAACTCGGCAAAATCGCCGCTTAATTCATTACGAACCATTGTCATTCATCATTTATCATTCATCATTCATCATTCCTTCAAAAACCCGATCAGTCCCGGAAAATAATGCTCCTGATCGTCCCACATACTCATGTGGCTGCCGTTGGGGCAAAGCAGGAAACGGCCTTTAGGGAACTGTGTCGCCATCCATTTCATGTGTTCCGGGTCCATGGTATCGTGCGTGCCGCCGATGGTGAGCGTAGGCACTTTGATCTTCGGCAGATCGGCTTTTCGATCCCATTTTTCCAGTTTACCGGAAATACCGAACTCGCTGGGGCCTTGCATGGCTACGTAAATAGTTGAGTTGATATGATCCAGACCGCGCTGCATGGGGTCGGGCCACTCCTCCAGAGGCAATCGGCAAATGTGTTTGTTGTAAAAATGCGGCAGCAGCAGTTCCATGTATTTCGGATTGGCAAAATCCCCTTTGGCTTCCAGCATCTGGAGCGTGTCGAGCACGGCCGGGGGCAATTGTTTGGCCAGTACTTCATTGGCATAGCGGTCGTAATCCGGGCAACTCGACATCATATTGGAAATAATCAGTCCTTTCAGGTGTTGCTGGTACTTCAGGGCGTATTCGGTGGCTAAAATGCCGCCCCAGGAATGTCCGAGCAGGTAAAAATTGTCCTGATTCAACCCCAGCGCCTGCCGCACCTGTTCCACTTCTTCCACAAAACGCGGGAGGTTCCAGAGGCTGGTATCGCTCGGTTGGTCGGAATACAAAGAGCCTAATTGATCGTAGTAATAAAACTCGATGCCCTCCTGCGGCAGGAAACTCTCCATACATTCGAAATACTCGTGGGTACAGGCCGGGCCGCCGTGCAGCAGCAGCACTTTGATC
>JAYSZC010000087.1:0-2269 GCA_043738235.1 Lewinellaceae bacterium
TGAACCACCCGCTGGACTGCCCGATTTGCGACCAGGCCGGCGAGTGTCACTTGCAGGACCTCGCATTCGAGCACGGCGCAGCCAATACCCGTTACGAATTCGAGCGCCGCACCTTTGAAAAAATCGACATCGGCCCGTATATCAAACTGCACATGACGCGCTGCATCCTGTGCTACCGCTGTGTGTATGTGGCCAATCAATTGACAGACAACCGGGTACACGGTATTTTGGGTCGAGGCGACCACGCGGAAATCAGCACGTTTATCGAAAAATCCATCGACAACGAATTCTCGGGCAATGTCATCGACGTTTGCCCGGTGGGCGCTTTGACTGACCGGACTTTCCGCTTCAAAAGCCGCGTGTGGTTCCTCAATCCGATGGATGCCCACCGCGACTGCCCGACCTGCGCCGGCAAAGCCGTGGTCTGGATGTACGGCCACGAGATTTTCCGCGTAACGGGCCGCAAGGATAAATACGGCGAGGTGCACGATTTTATCTGCAATACCTGCCGTTTTCACAAGAAATCACCCGAAGACTGGACCATTGAAGGCGCCCGAGAGATCAATCGCCACTCTGTCATTGCACAGGGACACTATGATGAAACGGCGCAAACGGTACGTTAAGAAAAAGAAAGCATGATAGACATGATATTGTTATACGATTTTGCACTTTTTGCCCAAAAATTAGGGCTTATTAGTGTTGTTTTTGCGATTACGCTGGGTGTGGCTGCTTATTCCACTTATGGAGAGCGCAAAATCGCCGCATTCCTGCAAGACCGCCTCGGCCCGAGCAACGCCGGCCCTTGGGGACTCTTGCAGCCTATTGCCGACGGGGTAAAAATGTTTACGAAGGAGGATTTTATTCCGGATAAATCGGAACGCTGGCTGTACATCCTGGCGCCGGGCGCTTTCATTTTTGTTGCGCTGATGACTTCTGCGGTCATCCCCTGGGGTACGCGGCTGACTTTGTTCGGCATGGACCTCGATTTGCAGGTGACGGACATTAATATCGGCATTTTGTACATCATGGGTTTTGTGTCGCTGGGCGTGTACGGCATTATGCTGGGCGGCTGGGCTTCCAATAACAAATACTCCCTGTACGGCGCCATTCGCGCCAGTTCGCAAATGATTTCATACGAACTGGCAATGGGACTTTCCCTGATTGCGGTGATTATGTTGAGCGGCTCGCTCAGTCTTCGTGAGATTGTAGATCAACAAACCGGTTTCCGCTGGAATATACTGTTTCAGCCGCTGGGGTTCATCATTTTCTTTGTCTGTGCACTGGCGGAATGCAACCGCGCGCCGTTCGATATGGCGGAATGCGAAACGGAACTGATCGGCGGCTACCACACGGAATACAGCTCCATGAAACTCGGTTTTTTCCTGTTTGCTGAGTACATCAATATGTTTATTTCCTGCACGGTCATTTCCTGCCTCTATTTCGGCGGCTACCGTTTTCCCGGTCTTGATCCAAACTGGCTCGGTGGACTGATGGGGCCGATTATACTGTTTTCAAAAATATTCTTTTTCATCTTCGTCTTCATGTGGATTCGCTGGACGCTGCCGCGTTTCCGCTACGACCAGTTGATGCACTTAGGCTGGAAATCGCTCATTCCGCTGGCTATTTTGAATATGCTACTGACGGGAGCGGGGGTGCTTTTATGGGGATGAGGAATGAGGGATGAGGGATGAATCAAGGTAATCTTCAAATCATTTTAATCAAGGTCAAAAATCAGGGTATGCAACTCACACAACGCTCTAAACAAGTGGTCCACAAGGAAATGACGTTCATGGAACGCATATACCTGCCGGCTATCTTAAAAGGCATGTTTACGACGCTGAAACACTTTTTCCGGCGTAGCAATACACTTTCGTACCCGAAAGAGCACCGCGAATTTGCGCCGGTGTACCGCGGCTGGCATGTGCTAAAACGCGATGAGCAAGGCCGCGAAAACTGTACGGCCTGCGGCCTGTGTGCCGTGGCCTGTCCGGCAGAAGCGATTACGATGGAAGCTGCCGAACGCGAAAAGGGTGAAGAGCACCTGTACCGGGAAGAAAAATATGCTGCGGTATATGAAATCAATATGCTGCGCTGCATTTTTTGCGGTTTGTGCGAGGAAGCCTGTCCGAAAGAGGCCATCTTCCTGACCGACCGCATCGTTCCTTCGGATTATGTGCGCCAGGAATTCATTTTTGGAAAAGACATGCTGGTAGAAGGCGTAGAGCCTGAAAAACGGATCGATGTAACCAAACGCCAGCGGCATATTGTG
>JAYSZC010000088.1:0-2267 GCA_043738235.1 Lewinellaceae bacterium
GTTCATCATTCATCATTCATCATTCATTAAACCCGTTCTCACATGAAATTTGAAACCGCCGCTATTCGCCTACAAACGGAACGTTCGCAACACCGGGAACACAGTACGCCGATATTTCCGACTTCGAGTTTTGTTTTTGATGATGCGGAACAAATGCGTTCCCTCTTTGCGGATGAGCAGGAAGGCAATATCTACAGTCGCTTCACGAATCCCAACTGCAGCGAACTGGAACAAAAAATGGCCGCGCTGGAAGGCGTGGACGATGCCGTATGTACTGCGAGCGGGATGGCTGCGATTTTTGCATCCATAATGGGTTTGTTGCGCTCGGGCGATCATTTGCTGGCGACCAAAGCAATTTTTGGGGCTACGTTTACGGTCATCACACAGTGGCTGCCGCGTTGGGGAATTACCTGCGACTGGCTGGAAACGGATACGGCCAACTGGCAGGAGCATGTTCGCCCCAATACGAAAATGTTGTTTATTGAAACGCCTTCCAATCCGGGTCTGGATATTATCGACATGGACTCCGCCGGGCAGTTTGCAAAGCGCAACAACTTGATATTCAATGTGGACAACTGTTTTGCAACGCCTTACCTGCAACAACCTGCCCGATTCGGGGCCGACCTGATTACGCACTCTTCCACCAAATTCCTGGACGGGCAGGGCCGCGTGCTGGGTGGCGTGGTGGCAGGTCGCGCCGATCTGTTGTTTGAAATCAAAAAATTCTGCCGGAGTACAGGGCCTTCCCTTTCGCCTTTCAATGCCTGGCTGCTGTCCAAAAGCCTTGAAACGCTTGCGGTACGACTCGACCGGCATTGCGACAATGCCCTGGCGCTGGCCAAATACCTCTCCGCACACGAGGAAGTGCAAAGGGTGCGCTATCCTTTTTTAGATTCGCATCCGGCCGCCGCTATTGCGCGGAAACAGATGAAAAACGGCGGCGGACTGGTAACCTTTGAAGTGAAAGGCGGACTGGAGCAGGGTCGCCGTTTTCTGAATGCCCTGCAAATGCTTTCCTTGAGCGCCAACCTCGGCGATACGCGCAGCATCGCAACGCATCCGGCTTCCACTACCCACGCTAAAATGTCGGCGGATGACCGGAAAGGCGCAGGTATCAGCGACGGACTGATTCGTATATCAGCAGGACTGGAACATATAGACGATATTATTACAGATATTGATAATGCCTTGAAAATCAGTAGGGTATAATGCATGGAGCCGATTATTCCATACCGGTGGAAATTCCCGGGTTACAATTTTTCCACTACGAACAAGCGTTCGTGCTGGAAAACGGCGGCGTATTGCCCCGATTGACGCTTGCCTTTCATACCTACGGTACACTGAATGAAACAGGCAGCAATGTGATCTGGGTATGTCATGCGCTGACGGCCAATTCGCATGTGGCAGACTGGTGGGAAGGTATTTACGGGCGGGAAAAAGTGCTGGATCCGCAGCGTTATTTTATCGTGTGCGCCAATATTATCGGGTCGTGTTACGGCACTACCTGCCCACGCAGTATTTCCCCTGAAACGGGCCGGCCCTATGGCACTGATTTTCCCTTGTTCAGCATACGGGATATTGTTCAGGCGCATGAATTACTGCGCCGACACCTTCAAATCAAGGAGATCACCTTGTGTATCGGCGGTTCCTGCGGCGGCCACCAGGTGATGGAATTTGCCTGGTTGTTGCCCGACAAAATAAAAAAAATAGCCCTTTTGGTCACCAGCGCCCGCGAAACGGCCTGGGCCATCGCTATCCACGAGTCGCAACGGCTGGCCATACAGGCAGATACTACCTGGCGTGATAATACGGACATCGGCGGAAGTGCCGGACTGAAAGCGGCCAGGGGCATGGGCCTGATCGGTTACCGGACCTTCGATTCCTATAAAAATAACCAGACTGATATAGATGAACGACTCGACTCCTTTCGGGCGGCTTCCTATATCCGTTACCAGGGCGATAAATTGTTGCGCCGTTTTTATGCACAGTGTTACTGGTACCTGACCAAAGCCCTCGATACGCATCATATCGGCAGGGGGCGGGGTGGGGCAGAGGAGGCTTTGCGCCAACTGAAAATGCCTGCGCTGGTCGTCGCGATCGACTCCGACTTGCTGATACCGCCTTCGGAGCAGCGTTTTTTAGCGGCTCATTTGCCGCAAGCCGGCTTTCTGGAACTGCATTCTCCTTACGGTCACGACGGTTTTTTGATCGAAACGGAAGCGGTGAACCGGGCGGTGATGGAATGGGGGGGTAGTGTTTAGGGCGCT
>JAYSZC010000089.1:0-5588 GCA_043738235.1 Lewinellaceae bacterium
GTAATACGGCCAAGCGTTACCACCCCTGATAACTGATAACCAATAACCGATAACTAAACCGTAATCACCCGCAACGGTCCCCACCTTAGCAACATTTCCAATACCAACAAACAAAACGCCGCATCCAGCAGCCAGAAATACAATTCCAGGGTGCGGCGCACCGAGTTGGACGTGATGACCGTTTTTTCCATCAGGTCAATGGAACTATACACACTTTGCAGGTCTTGCGGGCTGCGGGTGCGGAAAAACTGGCCTTTCGTCAGGCGCGCCATTTCTTCCAGCAATTGTGTATTCAAGGTCATGGCACGGGCGGCAAACGTATACGTACCATCTGCATTTCGGTATACGGGCGACATCACGGTACCGTCCGTTCCCAGTCCGACCGTGTAGACCCGCACGCCCATCGCTTTGGCAATTTCCGCAGCTTGTACCGGCCCGATTGCGCCAGCGTTGTTTTCGCCATCGGTGAGCAGAATCACCACTTTACTTTTTGATTCGCTGTTTTTCAGGTGATTGACAGCCGTTGACAAGCCCATGCCGATGGCAGTGCCGTCTTTCAAACGTCCCACTTGCAGGTTGTTGATAAAAGCCTGCAGGATACGGTGGTCTGAAGTAAGCGGACATTGGGCAAAAGCGCCGCCTGAAAAAACGACCAGTCCCAGCCGGTCATAGCGCCTGCGGCTGACAAAATCGCGCGCCACTTGTTTGGCGACTGTTAACCGGTCGGGAGCAAAATCCTTGCTCAACATACTGGCAGACACGTCGATCACCAGCATAATATCAATCGCTTCCGCTTCTATTTTTTCTTCATACCATTTCTTTTGGGGCCGTGCCATAGCCACAATAATGAGAGCCAGCACGATCCAGCGCAACCCCTGTATCCACTTGCGGGCATACACCACCCAGGTTTTGACGCCGCGCATGGCCTGTTGCCGCGACACCTGCAAGGCCACATGCCGCTGCAATGCTGCGCGCCGGTACACCCAGGCGAGCACGGGCAGTAAAAGCAGTAAAAGTAGCCAAAGCGGTTGGGCGAAGCTCATAAGTTGCTGTATGGTTTATGGGTAACGGGTGTTGGAACGTTTTGAAGAACAGGCGTTTTTGCGCTCGCCATGACAATCTTCCTGGCGTTGTGCAGGTTTTTTTCATGTGCCTGTTCGGGAGGTGTTTGTTGCGCAAATTTCGCCAAATCCGATTGATTCAACACGTCGCGCAACACGGCAGCCTGGGTATCTGGAAAGTCTGTTTTTTTCAATAATGGCAAAATCTCTTTAGTCGTCGATTCCAGCGCAGGCACATTGAACCGGCGTTCCAGGTAACCGCGGACAATCATACTCAGTTCGGCATAAAACTGTTCGGTTTTGCCGTGCTTCCAGGGTTGTTGCTGTTCCAATACGGCCAATTGCTGCAACGTTGTTTCATGCGCTGGCGCTTGGACAATAACAGGCATCACCAATTGAACGGGTTTCGGTTTTTTTCTGAAAAACCACACCGCCAGGATCACAACTGCCAGCGCAACCGCTGCCCAGGGCCAGTAATCCGTCCACCGCTTCGGTTCCCGCACAATGTCGCGAATCATTTCGGCGTCCGACACTTCATTTCCGGCAGGCGTGGGCGTAACTAAGAGTTCCACCGGATTGGTCAGTAGTTTTTCTCCTGAACGCAACTGCACTGCAAGCGGCGGCAACACCAGCCGGGCGCTGTCGAATGCCAGCAGGGTGTACTGGCGTTGCCAGCGTGTACCGGCACGACTCCAGGGTGATTCCGACAAAATATTTTCAGATGTTAACATGGGCGCCCAGGACGTGAAATCTACTTTGAGCGGCTCCACACGGGAATTGTTGAGCAGCACCCGCAGGGTAAACGTATCACCTGTTTCCACCATACTTTTTTCCAATACGGCATTCGCAACCGCCTGGGCGGAAAGGCTGATGGGAAACATCAGGCAACATGCGAATAAGGTGATTTTAATGGACATATTTAGTTATTGGTTATCAGTTATTAGTTATCCGGCTTGACACTCAAGCATTTGTAAGTAGTTATCGGTTATTAGTTATTGGTTATCAGTGTTCATAATAAAGTATTTACAAAGAATTTAGCCAAAATTAATTTGACACATCCTTGGCTCAGGGTTTGAGATATACTTCGCGCAGCAAGGTTTTGTGCATGGGTTAAGCCGGTGATACGTTTACTAAACTTTTTAAGTTTAGTAAACGTAGCCAAATAGAATGCACAAAACCTAGGGGTGCGAAGTATAAATAAGTTTATGGTTTATAGAGTATTCATTTAGTCGAATTTTCACAAATGCCAAAAGCGAAGCTCCCGAAACACGAAACACCACACACAAAACACGATTCACGATTACAGGCCTGAAAAACCCATACTCAACTATAACAAAATGCCAAACGGGATGCCTCTCACTTCTCACCCTCTCACTTCTCACCCTCTCACTTCTCACCCTCTCACTTCTCACCTCTATCCATGCGTTACCGTTTTTGAACGCCTCGAAAAAAACTGCAACAAAGCCTGTACATACGGCTGGTTGGTACTCAGGCTCAGAAAATCTGCACCGGCGCGGCGGAACATATTTTGGGTATTGCTCAGATGCGCTTCAAAGGTTTGCGTGTATTGTCTGCGCAGCCGGTAACTGGTGGTATCCACCCAGGTCTGGGCGCCGGTTTCCGCATCCGCCACGCGCAACACCCCGACATCAGGCAGGTCGCGTTCGAGCGCATCCCAGCAATGGATGCCGATACAGTCGTGTTGCCGCGCCAGTACCTTCAAAGCTGACTCATATTTATCATCCAGAAAATCGGACAATACAAAACATACGCACCTCTTTTTCAGGGTGTTGTGTATAAATTGTAGCGCGCTGGTAATATTTGTTCCGGGACTTTTGGGTTTGGCGCTGAGTATTTCCCGGATAATCCGCAAAATATGGGTTTTACCTTTCTGCGGCGGGATAAACAACTCGATCTGATCCGAAAACAGCATCACGCCCACTTTATCGTTGTTGGCAATGGCCGAAAAAGCGAGCACCGCGCAAAGTTCCGTCAGGTATTCTTCCTTAAACTGTGTGTGGCTGCCGAACACTGCCGAACCGCTGATGTCGACCAGCAACATCACCGTATTTTCCCGCTCTTCTTCAAACACTTTGATATAAGGCTCTCCGGTGCGGGCCGTCACATTCCAGTCGATCGCCCGCACATCGTCGCCCGGGTGGTAGGCGCGTACATCGCTGAACGACATGCCCCGGCCTTTAAAGGCGCTGTGGTAGCCCCCCGTGAACAGGTGACTGCTCAGGCCCCGCGTTTTGATTTCGATCTTGCGGACCTTTTTCAGTAGCTCGGATGACTCCATGACTTGAGAAAGTTATCGGTTATCAGTTATTAGTTATCAGGGTGGAAACCTTTGGCTTACGGCAGTTATTCAGCCAAAAGTTACCACCCTGATAACTAATAACTGATAACCGATAACAATTATGGAATAACGATTGTCCCCAAAATCCGCTCGATAATATCTTCCTGCGTAATATTCTCCGCCTGCGCTTCATAAGTCAGGCCGATGCGGTGCCGGAGCACATCAGGGCAGATGGCCCGCACATCGTCGGGCGTCACAAAAGCGCGGCGGTCGAGGAATGCCATCGCTCGTGCAGCCCGCGCCAAGGCCAGACTGGCCCGCGGCGATGCGCCGTAACTGATGAGCGGCCCCAGGTTTTGCATCCCGAACTGATCTGGCGTACGGGTGGAAATGACGATATCGAGGATGTATTGCTCTATTTTTTCGTCGAGGTAAATTTTCGTCACGGCCTCTCTGGCCCTGAGCAGCGTTTCCACGGAAACGACCTTTTTCACTTCCACTTCCTCGTCGTTCAAAAAACGGCGGATAATGCCGCGCTCGTCCTCCATTGATGGATACGTGATTTTGACTTTTAACAAAAAGCGGTCGACCTGCGCTTCGGGCAGCGGGTAGGTGCCTTCCTGCTCGATGGGATTTTGTGTAGCCAGCACCAGAAACGGTTCTTTCAGGTGGTAGGTTTCCGATCCGATGGTCACCTGGCGCTCCTGCATGGCTTCGAGCAGGGCGCTCTGTACCTTGGCCGGCGCGCGGTTGATCTCGTCGGCCAGCACGAAATTGGCAAAAATCGGCCCCTTGCGCACGGTGAATTCCCCTTTGGCGGGGTTATATATCTGCGTGCCCACCACGTCGGCAGGCAGCAGGTCGGGCGTAAACTGGATGCGGCTGAAATGCGCGTCTACAGCCTGTGCCAATGTTTTGATTGCCAGCGTTTTAGCCAGTCCCGGCATGCCTTCCAGCAGGATGTGGCCTTTGGTCAGCAGTCCGACCAAAAGTCGTTCTATCATACCTGACTGACCTACAATGACCCGGGCGGTGGCGGCGATAAGCGGTTCGAGGAAAGCGCTTTCAGTCTGGATATAACGACCGAGGGCTTCCATATCCGTGTTATTTTTCATGGAAAAGTGGTGCTTCGAATGGATGTTGTGCGCTAAGTAACGGAATGCGTAGGGTTAGAAGGTATACGTCAAGGCATATTTTGTTAAGAAAAATATCTGTGTCCATAGTGACGGGGTGACTTTTGAGTCACCCCGTCACTAAACAGCAAACATATTCTGTTTACCTTTGAGAAAAAGTTAACACGCATGCAAGCCAACTTGTTTGAAAATACATCCGGGCTAAAAGCATTACTGGAAAAAGTAGCTCGGCTGAAAGCCGAACTCGATGCACTGCGGCCGCTGAATGCGGAGCAGGAAGCGCGGGTAATGCAGAAATTCCGGCTGGACTGGAATTATCATTCCAACTCGATTGAAGGTAATTCGCTGACGTATGGCGAAACGATTGCGTTTTTGATGGAAGGTTTGACGGCAAAAGGCAAACCTTTTAAAGATCATCTGGATATTAAAGGGCATAATGAGGCGATTAATATCCTGATGGATATGGTAAAAAAACGGCATGAGTTGAGTGAAAAGGTGATTCGGGAATTGCATGAAATCATTCTGGTTGAGCCGTATAAAACCCCTGCACAAACGCCTGACGGACAGATCGTTGAAAAACTGGTGACCTTGGGCGCTTACAAAAAAATGCCCAACCATGTAAAAACCCCAACAGGAGAAATTCACTATTACGCAACTGTTGAAGAAACGCCTGCAAAGATGTCCGACTTAATGGCCTGGCTGCGCGAGCATCAGGAAAAAGAGGATTTGCATCCGTTGATTATTGCGGCTGTTTTTCATTATCGCTTCGTGGCTATCCACCCGTTTGATGATGGAAATGGACGTATGTCGCGGTTGCTGATGAATTTACTTTTTTTGCAGTATGGTTATCCGCCGGTGGTGATCAAGCAGCAAGAACGGAATTTATATTATAATGCGCTGCGCCAGGCGGATGGCGGGGATTTAAGCGCTTTTGTGGAGTTTATTGGAGAGAATTTGGTGCACTCGCTGGAGATTTACTTGAAGGGAGCGAGGGGGGAGAGTATTGAGGAGGAGGATGACTGGCAAAAACAAGTAGCAATTTTGAAAAAAATTGCTGAGAGTAAAAAGGCAGATATTAACTCAAAAGAAATAGGT
>JAYSZC010000090.1:0-2266 GCA_043738235.1 Lewinellaceae bacterium
TGTGAGTAGTGAGTTGTGAGTGGCCTATCGTTAGGGGAATGTTGAGTACATTCTTCAAACTGAAGGCCACTCACTACTCACTACTCACAACTCACTACTCACCATTCACAACCCAAACCACCAGAGCCGCCCAACGGGACGTCTCTCACTTCTCACTTTCTCACTTCTCACTTCTGAAATGGTTGCTGCTGCCAAACGGCTCGAATCCGTAAACGAATATTACTTTGCCGGAAAACTCCGCGAAATCGCGCAAATGCAGCGCGAAGGCAAACCCGTGCTCAACCTCGGCATCGGCAGCCCCGATCTGCCGCCCCACCCTTCCGTATTGGAAGCCCTGCACAACGGCGCTGCCAATCCGAAAGGCCACGGTTATCAGTCCTACACCGGCATTCCGGCCCTGCGTGAAGCCTGGGCCAACTGGTATGCCCGTTATTACCAGGTTTCCTTAAATCCTGATAATCAGATACTTCCACTGATCGGTTCCAAAGAAGGGATCGTACATGTCGCGATGGCGTTTCTCGAACCCGGCGATATTGCCCTGGTGCCCAACCCTGGCTACCCGGCCTATTCCGCAGCCACGCAACTCGCCGGCGCCTCGGTGCAATTGTATGAACTGCATGGCGACAACAACTGGTTGCCCGATTTTGAAGCCCTGGAAAAATCGGATCTCTCCCGGGTGAAAGTGTTGTGGGCCAATTATCCCCACATGCCTACCGGCGCACCGGGTTCGGCGGCGGTATTTCAACAACTGGTCGACTTCGGAAAACTCCACAACATCCTGATTATCAATGACAACCCGTACAGTTTTATCCTGAATGAACATCCGCGCAGTATTCTGGCAGCAGATGGAGCAGCGGAAATTGCCCTGGAACTGAACTCCCTTTCCAAGTCGCACAACATGGCGGGCTGGCGCATAGGCATGGTTGCCGGACACCCGGAATACCTGAAATCCGTGCTGCGTTTTAAAAGCAATATGGACTCCGGGCAATTTCAGCCCGTGCAACTGGCTGCGGTGCAGGCGCTGCAATTGTCACAGGACTGGTACGACGGACTGAATAATACGTATAAGGAACGCCAAAACCTGGCTTTTCAAATTTTAGAGTCCATTGATTGTGTATTTGATAATCAGCAGCAAGGCATGTTTGTCTGGGCTAAAATACCCGATCACTATGCAGACGGTTATGCCTTGAGCGATGAGTTGTTGTACGAACGCCATGTGTTCCTGACACCCGGCGGCATTTTTGGTTCCAATGGCAACCGGTATGTGCGCATTTCGCTTTGCAGCGATGTGGGTACTTTAGAAACCGCCCTTCGAAAAATACAAAGCACCCTTGTAATATGACGATTACTGTAATTGGCCCCGGCCTCATAGGCGGCTCGCTGGCCCTCGGATTACGCGAAAATGGATTTGCAAATAGGATCATTGGTGTGGACAACAATCCCACAAATGCCCGAAAAGCGCTGGAACTCGGCCTGGTCGATGAGGTCTTGCACTTGGCGGAAGCCGTCCGGGAAAGCAAGGTCATCATTGTTGCCACGCCGGTTGACAGCCTGACCCGGCTAATCCCGCAGGTATTGGATCTCATTGATAACCAAACGATTGTAATGGATGTAGGGTCTACCAAACTGCCTGTACTGCAAGCCGTGGAACAGCACCCGAATCGAAGCAGGTTTGTAGCTACCCATCCGATGGCAGGTACGGAATATTCCGGCCCCGAGGCGGCTGTGCGCGGTTTGTTCGCCGGAAAATGTTGCGTTTTCAGCGATGCTGAAAAAAGTGATCCCGCCGCTGTGGCGCTGTGTCAGACGCTGTATGAATCGCTGGGTATGCACCTCAACTTTCTGGAAGGCGCCGCGCACGACTTGCATGTGGCGTATGTGAGCCATATTTCACACATCGCTTCTTTTGCGCTGGCATTGACCGTACTGGAAAAGGAAAAAAACGAAGACCGCATTTTTGAATTAGCCAGTGGCGGTTTTAACAGCACCGTGCGTTTAGCAAAAAGTAGCCCCGACACGTGGGTGCCCATTTTTAAACAAAACCGCGATAATGTGCTCGATGTGCTGGATGAGTTCATCAACACGATCAGCCGTTTTCGCACTTTATTGATTAAAAAAGACTTTGAATCCTTTGAAGAACTTATTCATCAGGCAAATGACATCAGAAGAATTATCGACCCCGCTATAGAAGTGAGAGGTGAGAGGGTGAGAGAGTGAGAGGCTTCCCGCTTGGCCACTTTCCTGATTTTGGCATCGTTTTTCAGGC
>JAYSZC010000091.1:0-2264 GCA_043738235.1 Lewinellaceae bacterium
TTTAACCTATAACAAAATGCCAAGCGGGATGTCTCTCACTTCTCACTTCTCACCTCTCACCTCTATTCAAAAATCACCTCCGTCGCCCCGTACCCATACTTATGGTGAAACTCATTTTTATACTTCAGCACGTGCGGGTGCCTGCGCAAGTCATCGGCAATTGTTTCGCGGAGTTTGCCCTCTCCTACCCCATGTATGACAAATACGCGGGGCGCGCCGAGCCGGATGGCTTTGTCTAAAAACTTATGAAAATGCACCATCTGTATCCGCAGGATTTCGCCTTTGTCGATGCGAGCGTAGCCGGACATCAGTTTATCAATATGGAGGTCGATTTCGGGTTCAAAACCGGCAGCTTCTTCGAGGTTTAAAGATGCGAAAGGATTGGAACCCGTGAGTGTAACCGGTTTCGGCTTGCGTGTATGCTGCTTCGTGTAATCCTTTAAATCTTCTGCGGGTTCTTCTTTTACCGCAGTGTCGAACTTATCGAGCAGCACAAAATGGTGTGCCAACAGGTTGAGAATCGGTACCGTGTGCAGGTTATTAAAAAACTGTTTGGGGCGAATTTTCTGTTTGTGTTCGATCGGATCGTCGGGGCCGGCCGTGGTGAGGCGTTGCACCCGTACCCAAGCTTCGAGGCCTTCGTTGAGGTCGTCGTAGAGGATATCGCCCACTTCCATCGCGGAGGTCATGCTCATTTTACCGTCCAGGGTGAGTACGTCGCGGCCCTGGGTAAACAGGTCGAATTCCAACAAAAACTCGTGGGTGGTATCGTTGAGCAGCCAGGCTTTGTACCTGGTTACGCTGCCATCGCGTCCGGGCATGGGTTCAAAAGCTAGTTGCAAGCCCTTCGGTTTTAAAATCTGGTATTGGATGCGCAATTCGCGGCGGGGCGGGGCTTCCGGCTGTTTGGGCGCTTTTCCCTGCACAAAGCGGGCGCCGGCAGAAAGCGGTTCTGCCTGCTCATTGCGCAGCAAATCTTCTTCAAAAGCCGGGATTTCAAAGTCAGGATCGCTGTCTAAGCGCACCTGCAGCATCCCGTCGTCTAATATGGCGGTGATGGCGCCCGATTCGCCGGTATACCGGAATTTGACCCTCGTTCCTATGGCAAAGAGCATACAACAACAGTTTTGTAAAAAAAATACGCGTTATGTAGATAGAAATGCAGCAAGTCTATACTTTTCGCAAAAGTAAGCAACAAAGCGAACACCAATTTTTTTAAAAATGACAGCATCCTCTACTTCAGAACGTTATTTAGCCGTTGATTTTTTCCGGGGGCTTACCATCACCCTGATGATCATCGTTAACACTGCCGGCGACTGGTCGCACATTTATGCGCCGTTGCGCCATGCCGAATGGCACGGATGCACCCCGACCGACCTGGTATTTCCTTCTTTTATGTTCATCATCGGCGTTTCCATGTGGTTTGCTTTTGGCAAATACCAGCGCCAATGGTCGGCTGAAGTGGGTTGGAAAATCCTTCGGCGCACCGCATTGCTATTCGCCATAGGTCTCCTGCTCAACAAATTCCCTTACTATTGGAAAGACTGGGACAGCTGGCGTATCATGGGTGTGCCGCAGCGGCTGGCCCTGGGTTACGGTATCGCCTCTGTGATGGTACTCACCCTGAGCCGGCGCATGCTGATCTGGGTTTCGGCGGGCATTTTACTGCTCTACTGGGCCATTTTATGGAAATTTCCGCTGATGGGTGGCGACCCTTACGGCCTGCATACCAATGCGGTGCGTGTGCTCGACCTGATGTTGTTCGGCGACAGCCATTTGTACCACGGCGACGGTATTGGCTTCGATCCGGAAGGTTTGCTCAGCACGCTGCCGGCCATTGTAACGGTCATATTAGGCTGGCTCAGCGGCGAATTGCTGGCGTACCGCTCTCAGCAAAAAGACCTGCTGGTACGCGACCTGCTGGTTTTCGGCCTGATTTGCGGCTTTATCGGACTCGCCTGGGATCTGTTTTTCCCAATCAATAAAAAACTCTGGACCAGTTCCTATGTGTTGTACGCCGGCGGCATTTCCATGATCGGGCTGGCTGCGAGCGTGTGGCTCCTCGACGTACGCGGTTGGCGCAACGGCACAGGTTTTTTCCTGGCATTCGGCGCCAATGCCTTGTTTGCTTATGTGTTTTCCGAAGCGCTCATCATGTCCCTTTCCGCCATCCGGTGGACCAGCGGAACGGAAACGATCAGCGCGGCAGGCTGGATGTACAACACGTTTTTCAAACCCATTGAAGGAGCCGAGTTCAGTTCCTT
>JAYSZC010000092.1:0-2264 GCA_043738235.1 Lewinellaceae bacterium
GATTTTCCCGCTTTAGAGTTGACCTGCTTTTTTAAAGTGACATATTTGATCCGTGTCAACTCTAAAGCGGGAAAATCCGCGTTCATCCGCCTAATCCGCCCAATCCTCGTCCCCATTATTCCTATGAGGGAAAAAATCCGTGTCTAATCCTTTTAATCCGTGTGCCCTTTATCTAATCCGATTGCTGCAAAATATGCTCCGCAATCAGCGCCGAATCCAACTTGATATTGCGCAGAATACCGCTTAGCGGAATGGAAAACCCGCAGAAATACAGCCCTTCATATTCCCGTTCCTCGAACCAGAGGCTGCGCGGATAACCCCTTTCATTGATCAGCGCCTGCCCGTTTTCAAAAAAATCTTCCACCTGTGCGCGGTAACCCGTGCAGGCAATAACGGCATCAAAATCCTCCGTTACGCCGTTTGTAAACGTGGCGCTATTTTCCTGAAAAGATTCAATGTCGGGCAGTATTTTGACTTTTCTTTGTTTGATCAGATCTACCGTGCCGATGTCGATCACCGGAACTTTGCCGAAGCGGCGCAACTGCTCGGAAGGCGCGTACGGAGAGGCTTGCAAGCCGTATTGCGCAAGGCTGCCAATGGTGCGTTTTTGTACTGCTTTGGCAATAAAATCATAAGCCCAGTCGGGCAGTTTGCTGAGCATGATGGCGGTTCGCTGCGCCGGTCTTCCGAGCACGTCCCGGAGAATGATATTGACCGGACTGCGCACGGAAATGCTCGGGCTTGCGCCGTGTTCGTATAAATCCAGGGCCAGTTCGGCGCCGGTGTTGCCCATGCCGATCAGCAGCACCTTTTTGCCTTTGTACGGAAGTGCATTGCGGTAATCCTTGCTGTGTATGAACGGCCCTTGAAAACGCTCCTGGCCGGGCCAGTTTGGCAGACAAGGTATCCTGTTGTAACCCGTGGCCACCACCACGCATTGGGAGCGAAACGTGCCTTTTGTCGTCGTTGTTTCCCAGGCGTCATCTACCCGCCGGATGTATTGCACTTCCTGCCCGAACAGGGGTTCAATATTCATTTTTTGTATATAATCTTCCCAATAGGCAATCAAATCCAGGCGCGGCACGTAGGTAGGGTAGTGCTCCGGGAATTCCTGGTGCGGCAGGTTGGAATGTTCCTTGGTTGTGTGCAGGCAAAGCCGGTCGTAATGGGCAAACCAGGTATGGCCCACATGGGCGGATTTTTCCAGCAAGAGGTATGGAATGCCCAATTTGCTGAGTCGACCGGCAACGGCCATACCGGCAGGGCCGGCGCCGATAATAAGGGTGTTGGCGACTGTTTCCATGTTGTTTTGATTTACGGCACTTCAAACTCCACTTTTGTCACCCCGATGGGTGAGATCAGAAACGCCAGGTATTTTCCTTTTTCCGAAATGGCTTTTGCCGGAATACTATGGATGTTGGCGCCGGCATTGACGATGATATCTTCCCAATAGTTGGGCCAGCCCCCGATTTTGAAGATGCTGATAATTAGGTCGGTATGACGGGGTGATTCCAGTTCAAATGTCCAGTTATCCTGCAATAATACTGGCGCTTTGATCTGGTATCCCGGAATCGTCCGGGCATTTTTTTGCAGCGTTCCCAGATCGTTTTGCGATTTCAGATAATCTCTTGTAAAGAAATTGTTCCGCAATGATAAATGAATAAACGGCGTCTGGTAGCCCGGCAACTCGATATTGCTGATGCTCCAGCCATTTGCAGATAACTGATCTTGTGTGAATATTTGCTGCAATTGAGCAGCATCAAATTGACCGTTTTTCACCCGGTACGCAATGCTGTCGTGGATAAAGAGCGTATAGGATGCGTTTTCCACCAGTTCGTTGTCCAGCCAGATACGTGGCGCCTGTGCAGCCCAGGCGCTCAGGCTGTCCATCGAACCGGAGGGGAATGCCCAGCGGTTGACAGGCTGGTCGACCGGCAGGGCATTTCCCTGCGGATCGGATATACTTTTCAAATACAGGTTTTCGATACGTTCATTCCAGGCAAGCCAGCGAAATTCAATTTTATGAAAATCGTGGTTGCGCCGAAGCCGCAAACGCTCGTCCCTTTCCGCCACTAATTGCATACTTTTTTGGTAAAGCCGTTCGTATTGATTACTGGTCTGTAACAACAACGTTGCCCGGATGCCCGGTTTGATCAGGTGCTGATAGACGCGAACCTGTTTGATAAATTCGCTGTATGCGCTTTCTTCCAGCCGCAAGCGCAGCGACAAGGTTACTTCTTCCGCGTCGATGATCTGGAGTTCGG
>JAYSZC010000093.1:0-5578 GCA_043738235.1 Lewinellaceae bacterium
TTGCCCGATCTGAAACAATTCCTCGTGATCGATGCGGAGTTGACCGAAAATTACGGGAAAGTGCGGGTCACCTATACCCTGACGGATGTGAATCCGCAAGGCGCTTATTTGTTCCCGCCGCCGCCCGGCAATGCCTCCGCTTATGTTCTGGACAGCCAGGGCAACAAAACGGATTTCCAAATTGACGGCAGCATCAATACCGCTTTTCAGGGTGTGGCGGGCGAAACGTATCGTTTATTCGTTTTTGCAGATGGCAAAACGTATGAATCGAAACCAGAAACCATGTCCGCCTGCCCGGAACTGGATTCGCTTTCGGCGATTTTTTCACAGGAGAATACCCGTTCGCCCAATGACTTGTCCTACCACGGATTCGATGTGTACGCACAGGCAAGCGACATCCCCAATCAGACCAATTATTACCAGTGGGACTGGATTCATTACGAACGGGCCGTAGGTTGCGAAGTGGTGGAAGAATTCGGACGGGATGTCATCTACCCTTGCTCGCCCAGCGATTGCTGGAACATTTCTTACAACACCCGCATCGTGGTGCAGTCCGATCAACTGCGCGACGGGCAGCCGCTGGCCCACAAAGTGGTGCGCGTGCCCTTCGCCACACCACCCAACAAATATTACTTGCGGGTGGAACAACGGGCCATCACACCTTCCGTTTTCTCCTATTTGCAATCGCTGCAAATACAGACGCAAAATGTCGGCTCCATTTTCGACATTCCTGCCCAAACCCGCTTCAATCCGAATGTGTACAATATAAATGATCCGGACGAGCAAATTCTGGGCGTTTTCAGCGTTTTTTCTTACCGAAGAAAGGTTATTTACATCGACCGATCGCAGGAAATAAGCGGGATAAGAGCCAAAATTGCCAAAATCAGCCCGCCCTACACCAGCGACCCGTTTGCGGCGTCGCCCTGTGTGGAGTCGTTGTACCGGACGCAGGTAAGGCCGGAGGGGTGGGAAGATTAGAAGTGAGAAGTGAGAAGTGAGAAGTGAGTGGCATCTCGTTAGAAGAAAGAACTCAATATTTTTACAAAGAGATGCCACTCACGATTCATAACTCACAATTTCTCCAACACAAAATCCGTCAGTTTGGAAAATAAATGCCGGGTGGCATTGTCGCCGTAAATGCCGTGGTTTCGGTTCGGGTAATAATAGGTCTCGAACTGTTTATTGGCTTTCACGAGCGCATTGATCATTTCCGTTGTTTGTTGCCAATGTACATTATCGTCGGCGATACCGTGGCAGATCAGGTAATTATCGCCGCGCAGCATGGAGGCAAAATTGACCGGCGAGTTTTCTTCATAACCCGCCGCATTGTCTTTCGTGGTGTGCATGTAGCGTTCGGTGTAAGCCGAATCGTACCATTTCCAGTTGGTGACAGGGGCGACGGCCATGGCCATTTTGAATACGTCGTTGCCTTTCAGGATGCAGGAAGTGCTGAGGTAACCGCCGAAACTCCAGCCCCAAATACCGATGCGACCAGCGTCCACCCAGGGTTGTGACCGGAAGTAACGCGCCGCTGCGATCTGATCCTGCGTTTCGAGTTTGCCAAGTTGGAGCTGGGTGCATTTTTTGAAATCGCGTCCCCGCGCTCCGGTGCCCCGGTTGTCGACACTCACCACCACATAACCCTTTTGCACCAGCAGCTGATGCCAGCTGCCAACGTATCCATCGTATTGATCCTGAACGGTTTGAGAGCCGGGGCCGCCGTAATTGTCGAACAACACCGGGTACTTCTTCGTGGAATCCATACGCGCAGGTTGCAGTATCCAGGCATTCAGCGCGGTGCTGTCGCCCAGTTTGATCTGAAAAAACTTTTTATCCACAAAACCGTATTCCCTACGCAACTGGCGCACCCGTTGGTTGTCGACCAGGATACGCAGCTCCTCGCCCGAACGTTTGCGCAGTGCAACAAAAGGCGGCGTATTAGCGTCCTGCCAGGTATGGACAAAATAGTCGAACGTCGGGCTAAACACAGCGCTGTTGGTGCCTTTCTCCGGCGTGAGCAGGCGGGGTGTGGCGCCTTTCAGATCGCCTTCCCAAACTTGCCGGTCGAGTGGCGTAGGGGTGGCTGTTTGGTAGTAAAACTTGCCGTTTTCGTGATCGACGCCATAAAAAGCCGTGACGTCGAAATTGCCGGGGGTAGCATCCCTGCCAACGTCGCCGGAAGCCGGGCCGAACTGGTGGATATGTTTAAAACCGCTGCGTTCGCTGGTCCACAGAAAGCCGCCGTTTTGCAAAAAAGTCAGTTTGTTCTCAGATTCCAATTCGACATAAGCGGCATCCGTTTCACGCAACAACAAGCGGGAAGGAATCCATTTTTTTCGGTCTTCCTGGTCTAAAATCACGCGTTCGGGCACCGCCAACAGCAGTTCCAGGGTGTCCTGGCGGCGATTTAACCGGCTCAATACCAGGCGGTTATCGGTCGTCCAGTTGATGCGGGGTACATAATCGTCCGCTTCGAGGCCCATCACTTCGCCGCTTATGCTGCCTGCACCCGCATCGTACAGGTGTACGCTGACAATGGAATTGGGCGCCCCCACTTTGGGATATTTGAACGAACTGCGGCGCGGATACATGCCGCCTTCGTACCAAGTGAGCGGAAACTCGGGTACGTTCGTCTCGTCGAACCGGATAAAGGCGAGCATACTGCCGTCGGGACTCCATTTGGCGGCCACCATGCCGTCGCCGTCTACAGGACTGAATTCTTCTTCATACACCCAGTCAGCCAGGCCGTTGATGGTTTTGTTTTTAGCGCCGTCACGGGTTATCTGGGTATTTTGCCCAGATTTTAAATCCTTGATATACAGGTTATTACCGGTCACAAAGGCCACCCGCGATGCATCGGGCGACAGAGCGACGAACTGTTGTTTTTCCGTTTCAAAAACCGCAGTGGTTTTGCCTGTCTGAAAATCATAGACATAATAATTGGCCAAAACGGAATGGCGGTACACCGGCTCCGTAGCCGTACGGAGCAATAGCAGGGATTCGTCCTCGCTGAATGAGAACTGGTCAAATTCCGCTGCGGCAGGCGGCAGTTTCAGCGTTAACACCGAATCGAATTTTTCATTCAACACGCTGTGGATATGCAGGCTGCCATTTTCCGCCACTGCGTAATGCACGCCGTCTTTCAGGTATTGAAAATTGGCGCCCGATTCGGGGTAAAATTTATAAAAAACAAAGCAATCGTCGAGGGTGATTTGTTTTTGGGCAAACATTAGCCCGGAAAAACAAAAAAGGGCTGCAAGGACAAAATTTTTTTTCATCAGATAAATACGTTTCGGCGAGGCGCAAGGTAAATCACGTTATTCAAAAGTAGTTGAAAATCCGACAAAGAGGCTATGCACGCGACAGTTTGACGGGTTTTCCCGGGCAGTTTTTCGCGATTGAATTACCTTTATTACCACATAGGCACAGTAGTTTTCAATTTTTCTTTGCAACTGATTAGCATAGGGGAAGTTACTTTTCTTTTTAATTATTGTGTCCTATTGTGGTAAAACAAAATTTCAAAAAATGGCAATCAAACTCTTTTCCTTCTTCGCGTTTGCAACGCTTGTCGCCGCCTCCTTTTTTATGACTTCCTCCCATCAGGTGACGTCCACCGCTGTTTCTGTGGCGCTAGATATGTCTTCGCCTGGCAACAGCGATCAACCGGAAGAACTCGGACTCGTGCATTGGTTGCGCGACCTCGACGCCGGTCAGGCGGAAGCACAGAAAACCGGCAAACCCCTGTTGATATTGTTTCAGGAAGTGCCAGGGTGCTCCAATTGTACCCGTTATGGCAACTCCACACTTTCGCACCCGCTGATAATCGAAGCCATCGAGACATATTTTGTACCGGTTTGTATCTACAACAACAAAGGCGGGAAAGATGCTGATGCACTGAAAACATTCAACGAACCATCCTGGAACAACCCGGTGGTGCGTATTGTCCGCCCTGATTATGACGATATCGTGCCGCGCATTTCCAATTTCAACTCCCCAGCGCAACTTGTATATGGCATCCAAAATGTCCTGCAATCCAGCGGAAAAGTTGCGCCGGAATACCTGAAACTGCTGCTGGAGGAACTACGCGCCTGCGAAGCGGGATTGGAAACGGCCACTTTCTCGATGTACTGCTTTTGGAGCGGCGAGGGTACTTTTGGAAACATTCCGGGTGTGATTGAAACGGAACCCGGTTTTCAGAATGGTAAAGAAGTGGTGAAGGTATTATTCAACCCTGCCGTGGTGAAAAAGGCCGATTTGGAAGCGCTGACGCAACCCAAAGGCATCCAGTCCTGCACCGGGAACGGCGGCTTCAGCAGCGACCGCGAACCTAAATATTACCTGGCCCAAACGGATTACAAATACATCCCGATGACTTCCCTGCAGGCCTGCCGCGCCAATAGCCTGGTCGGGAAAGGCATGTCACCCGATGAAGTATTGTCGCCCCGGCAATTGTCCTTGCTGGAAAATATCCGACAGAACCCGAAACGGAAGTTGAAAAATGCGATCGGAATAAAGGATTTGAAAAAAGCCTGGGCGGAAGCGAAATAGCGTGTTTAGTGTTTGGGGTTTAGTGTTTTGTGTTTAGGGCGCTTCGCCTTTGGCATTCCTCAAATTTTAGGCGAATTTCACACAGTCGCCAAAGGCGAAGCGCCCTAAAAACCAAACACGAAACACGAAACACGAAAGAATGCTTACTTTTCGCCCTAAACAGGTACATCATGCCATTATGGGCTATTATTCTTAGTTGGGTTGGAGTCGTTTACGTCGCGTTATGCCTCGTATTCTACTTTGGGCAGGACTTTTTCTTCTTTCGCCCCGAGCGACTCCCCAAGTGGTTTACCTATCAGTATCCGTTTCCGTTTACGGAAGTGAATTTTGAAATGGAGGACGGAGGCAGCGTCAATGCCCTGCATTTTAAAGTGCCCAACAGCAAAGGCATCGTTTTTTACATCAAGGGAAATTCCAGAAGCATCAAGGGTTGGGGCAAGTTTGCCAAGGATTTTGTCGGCAAGGGTTTCGACTTTTTTATCCTCGATTACCGGGGTTTTGGCAAAAGCCGGGGCCGCCGCACCGAGGAAATCCTGTTTTCTGACCTGCAACAGGTGTACAAGTGGCTGGCATCGGAGTATGAAGAAGAGCGTATTGTGTTGTACGGGCGCTCGCTCGGAAGTGGCCTGGCCGCGCGCATTGCTTCCTGGAACAGGCCGCGTATGCTGATTTTAGACTGCCCCTACTATTCTTTTTTATACCACATTTCGCGCTACGCTTTCATATTGCCCATTCGCTGGTTGTTGCGCTACCAGATACGGACCGACCGTTTTATCAAAAAAGTACAGGCGCCGGTGTTCATCATGCACGGCTCCAAAGACCATCTGATTCCGTACCGCCAAAGTGAAATGCTGAAACAACTTGCCCCCAACCAAGTGATGCTTTACCCGATCGTCGGCGCGGGGCACAATAACCTGCCGGAATTTCCTGCCTACCACGATTTGCTGTACGATATATTGCACGAGGAGTTGGTGGCGGTGTAATCGCAAAGTGGATTTACACGGATTTTTTCCCCTCGTAGAATTAATGG
>JAYSZC010000094.1:0-5577 GCA_043738235.1 Lewinellaceae bacterium
GGATGTCTCTCACCTCTCACCTCTCACTTCTAAAAAAGCGCAGCAGCCCACAAGGAGCCACTGCGCCGTTTCATTTGGCAAAAAAACGATCAAAAAAGATGGTGGGCAGTTGATATTTCAAAGCAATCAGGCGACATCACGTTCTCTCACCTTCTCACTTCTCACCCGCTCACCTTTAAAAAAGATTATGGGCAGGCCAGTCGGTAATCGCGCCGCGGATGTCCCACATCAGTTTGTCTAATTTACCGGCAAACTTGTCATTATCCGGGCGGGTATTAATGAGGATGCTCCAGCAGAAACCGTCGTTGGTGCGCACCATCAGGCCGATCGTTCCAGGCAGGGCGCCGTTGTGCCAGTAGTTGTTGCTGGCATTCACACTCCATCCTTTAGCATAACCGTTATTCTGCGGGGTAGTTTCTATCATTTCATCGATGGAAGCCGTCGACAGGAAGTCAGGAACGGTATTGAAGCGGTCGACGCGGTTGAGAAAGCGCACCAGGTCGATGGGTGTAGCGATCCAGCCGCCGTGTGCGTCCATCCGGGTTACATTCATGCCGTACGGATTGCCGGGCGCGTAGTATTTCACTTCACTGGATTTGCGTTCGGCTAAGGTGTTGCCGCCGATGTGCATACGCGATACGTCGCATTGGCTCAGAATGTTTTGACGCACATAATCTTCGTAGGTTTTGCCTGTTTTCTTTTCGATGATGCGGCCCAGCAGGCAGTACCCGAAATTGGAATAATCATAGTTAGTGCCCGGTGCGTTGGCCAACGGAATATTATCGAGGGTTTTGGTAATCACGGTGCTCATGCTCCATGTTTTGTCCTGGAACATAGGGTCGTTGTTGGAGTTACCCCAGCCGCCGCAGGTATGCGTGAGCAGATGCTCGACGGTAATGTTTTTCATATTATTGCTGTACGGTTTGGTGCCGTAAGTAGTACCCAGCAGGGCGCCCGCACCAAAAACCTTGTCGCTGAGTTTCAGTTTGTTTTGCTGAACCAGGCTCATAATCGTTGCGGCAGTAATCGGCTTGGAAACACTTGCTACGCGGAAACGGTGGCGCGGGGCTACTTTTTCGTTGCCTTCCTGGTCGGCTTTGCCGTAGGTTTTGGCGAGTACTAATTTTCCGTTGCGGGAAATAGCGAAGGAAAGCCCCGGTACGTTGTTCGACTGCATGTAAGCGCTTACCAGGTTATCCACGGCCTGCATATCGCCGGATTTGAAAGGATCAGCGGAAGTCCAGATACCGGCATAGTTGTCACCGTTATTCACGGTCGAGCCGTTTACCCAGATCGGGCGGTAGCCCTGGTAGTAGAGGCGGTCGAATTCATCCTGGTAATTCTGGCTTCCGACGATACCGTGCCGCGCCTGGAATGCCGGGCCGCTGGTTTTCCGCCAGATGGCTGCAAAACGGGCCGAATTGCCACTGGAATACCCGGAGACTTTGAAAAGCCGGTAACCCTGACTGTTCATTTGGTCAAATTCGGCTTGATATTGCGCACTGGTCAAGCCATGTTTGGCACTCCACTGCGGCGCACCGGCTTTCTTTTCCCATATAGCAGCGTAGTAATCGGTACCGCCAACGGTGTAGCCGCTTATGTCAAGCAACTGGTAGCCCTGGCCCACCCATTTGTTAAATTCGGTTTGATACTGCGCGCTGGTCATGCCGTGTTTGGAAACCCACTGCGGCGCGTTGTTTTCCTTGATGAAGATACAGGCGTACTTGGCCTGATTGCCGGAAGGAAATCCGCTGACAAGAACGGGGCGATAACCCTGACCTGTGAGTGTATTAAATTCCGCCTGGTATTGTGCGCCGGTGAGGCCGTGTTTGGCAACCCAGGCCGGGCCGGCTTCTTTTTCAAAAATGGCAGCGTAACGATCCTGGCCGTTGTCGCTGTAACCGCTGACCTGCGAAAGGCGGTAACCCTGGCCGGTCCATTTGTTAAATTCGGTTTGGTACTGGGCGCTGCTCATGTTGTGGCGTGCTACCCAAGGTTGTGCCCATGTGGTGCTCAGTAAAAGCAGCAGGGCAGGCAGAAAACAAAGTGATTTTTTCATGGTGAGTTGTGAGTTGTGAAAGAAGTGAGAAGTGAGAGGTGAGAAGTGAGAGGTGAGAGGTGAGAAGTGAGAGACATACCGTTTGGCAACGCCTATTAATTACAAGCCTGAAAATCTAATTCTAAACCATAAGAGCAGCCAAGAGGGATGCCTCTCACTTCTCACCTCTCACCTCTCACTTCTAAAATAAATTATGTGCGGGCCAGTCGGTGATGGTGTTTTTGATATTGCCCAGCAGTTGGCCCATGCCGCCGCCATTGTTGTCTTTACCAGCGCCGGGGCGGGTATTCATCAGGATGGCAAAGCAAAAACCGTCGGAGGTGCGTTTCATTTCGGAAAGGGTGCTCGGCAAAGCGCCATTGTGCCAGAGGGAACCGGAGTTGACCACGCGCGACCAACCTTTGCAGTAGGAGTTATTGGTGGCGCTCGGGGTAAACATGGTAGTTTGGGAGGCGGCGCTCAAAATATCAGGCACTGTATTCGACTGGTCGACACGAACCAGAAAGCGCACCAGGTCGATGGGGCTGGCGATCCAGCCGCCGTGCGAATCCATCCGCGGGATATTATACAGATAGGCGTTGTTGCCGTAATATTTGACTTCGTTGGGTTTGCGTTGGCCCAGGGTGCTGCCGCCGATTTGCATACCGGTGATACCGCAAGGCGCCAGGATATTGTCTTTTACCCAGTTTTCGTAGCTGCTGCCGGTCTCCTTTTCGATGACACGGCCCAGCAGCGCATAACCGAAGTTGGAGTAGTCGTAGACGTCACCTGGGTTATTATCAAGCGGATAGTTATTCAGGGTATTATTGATATAGGTAGTCATGTTCCAGGACTGATCTTGTCCGATGGGGTCGCCATCCTGATCCCAGCCGCCGGCATGGTGCGTCAGGAGGTGATTGACGGTAATTTCTTTCAAATTGGTGGTGTAGGCCTGCTGATTGCCGTATGTGTTGCCCAGGATACTGCCCGGTCCAAAAATCTTGTCGGACAGTTCCAGTTTATTGGTCTGTTCCAGACGCATAATAGCAGTGGCAGTAATGGGTTTAGAGACGCTGGCTATGCGGAATTTATGGCGGGGCGCCACTTTTTCGCCGGCTTCCTGGTCGGCAAATCCGTAGGTTTTTGCGAGCACCAATTTGCCGTTTCGAGCAATGGCGATGGAGAGGCCCGGAATGTCGTTGGCTTGCATGTAGGCTTCCACGAGGTTGTCTACGGCTTCCATTTCATTGGCTTTAAAGGGATCGCTGCAAGTCCAGATGGCTGCAAACATATCCTGGTTGTTCACGGTATAGCCGTTTACCCAAACCGGGCGGTAACCCTGGTAGTACATGCGGTCGAATTCGTCCTGGTATTTTTGGGAACCGGCAAGTCCGTGGCGCGCTGCCAGTACCGGGCCGCTTGTTTGTACCCAGATAGCGGCGAAACGCGGGGTGTTGTTGAGCGAATAACCCGACACTTTTGTGAGGCGGTAACCCTGCGACGATTTTTCGTTGACTTCCGCCTGGTATTCTGCATTGGTCATACGGTGGCGGGCAAAAACCTGCGGGGCGCCTGCTTTTTTCTCCCAGATGGCTGCGTAGTAATCGGTACCGCCCACAGTGTAACCGCTGACATCAATGAGCCGGTAACCCTGACCCGTCCAGGTATTAAATTCCGTCTGGTATTGGGCAGATGTCATACCGTGTTTGGCTTTCCATTGCGGGGCATTGTTTTCTTTGATAAAAATGACGGCATACTTTGCCTCGTTGCCCGATGGGAATCCGCTCACCTGAATCGGGCGGTAGCCCTGTGCAGTGAGGGTGTTGAATTGTGCCTGATACTGCGCGCTGGTGAGGCCGTGTTTGGCAGTCCAGACGGGGCCGTTTTCCTGTTCGAATATGGCTGCGTAACGATCCTGGCCGTTGTCGCTGTAACCGCTGACTTGTGTGAGGCGGTAACCCTGACCTGTCCAGGTATTGAATTCAGTTTGGTATTGAGCGCTGCTCATGTTGTGGCGGGCAACATACGGTTGTGCCACGATGGCGCTGCTGAAAAGCAAAAACAAAAATATGGGAAAGGAAAAAATGGAATTTTTCATGTTGTTGAAAAGATAAGGCTGAGTGTTTTTGAATTGGTTTGACGTTTGAAAAAAAGTAGTTATCCGTTATTAGTTATTGGTTATCAGTGTTCATTATCAAGCATTTACAAAGAATTTGACCAAAACTAATTTTGCACACCTACTTACGACGTTTGAAAGAATGTGTCTTGGGGGGAAAAAATGTACCCAGGGATTTTGGTGTTTTTTGTGTTCTCGTGTTTTTGAGGTGCTTCGCTATCGGTATTTCAAATTTTCGGGCAGAGCGCCCACCAAAACACAAAAACACCAAAACACCGGTCTATTGCTTGGGCTTTGCCGGCGCCGGTTTCTGCTGGGCCGGTTTTTTCTGCACCGAAGGCGTGGATGTATCCGGTTTTTGGGAAGAAGCAGGTTTGGAGATGATATGGCGGTTGCTCGTACTGTCAGGCTTGGCGGGCGCAGTAGGCGACCAGTCTTCGTACTGGAAAGTAGAATCGGCGGGGGCCGGTTCGTCGGGCGGCAGGTTAAAATTATCGGACTGGTAAGGCTCGTTTGTTTTAGTTGGCAACAACTGAATTGTCGTATTCACTTTCTGCAATTGACGGTCAAACGCGTCTTCCGTTTGTGTGTCCTGCAGATCGGCTTCAGAGCTCTTTTCATATTTTTCGTACGGTGAAGCGCTGCCCGACAACTCTTCCCAGTAGCGCCAGCGGTAGGGCTGCACCAGGTTTTCATGCAGGTATTTATCCGTGTATTGTTTGGATTCGCGTTTGATGGCCGCAAAATAGTTGGTCAGTCCTTTGGTGAGTCCGATGAGTTCGACAATCAGGAGCATAGTGACGCTACCGTCCACTTCTTCTTTTTTCACGGAGGCATCGGCCAGCGCCTGCTGAAAATTGGCGGTGTAGAAATCGGCTAATTCCTGGAGTTTGTAGCGCAGTCCGTCGCTGTACATGTCCGGGAATTCGGCGATGGTTTTGAGTTTTTTCTGGTTCTGAAAATCCTGTTTGATGGATTCGAGGAGTTGATTGGCCCGGGAAGCCGTCTGGTCGTAGGCTGTGCGCAGGCGAAACTGTTCGGTTGGTTTTAGTTGTTCCAAACCGGATTGCACCCGGATGGCGTCGCTCTCGGCCTGTATGCGCAGGTCGCGATACTTCTGCATAAATTCCGTGTTGCAAAATTTGTACAGGGCCGGCGCTACGGACTTATTGGGTTGCGCTTTTGCGCTTAAACAGGTAATGAGCAGACAAAATAGAATTACTGCGTTTTTCATGATGACAGATCGTTTTTGAATCGTTTGTCATCATGTGTCGGGAGGGTGGGAAATGTACCCGGGGAGGAGGAGATTTTTTTTAGGGATGAGGGATGAGGGATGAGGGATGAGGGATGAGGGATGAGGGATGAGGGATGAGGGATGACCAGATGATAAAAAAACATGTGGACAATAAAGGTGGGCAAAGGG
>JAYSZC010000095.1:0-2262 GCA_043738235.1 Lewinellaceae bacterium
AAAGGCAAAAAGCAATGTAAACCAATGAGTTACATTGCTTTTTGCCTTTTGCAATTTTGCCCTTTTAATTACTACTCCGGTTTTTCTTTAAAATAAGTCTGCAAACGCTGGTAAAATGCTTCAAAAGCCTGGATTCCCGCCGGGGTAATCTGGCAGAGCGTGAGCGGATAATTGTTGCGGTAGGTTTTTTCCACCTGGATATAACCTGCTTCCTGCAACTTGTTGATCTGAACGCTCAGGTTGCCGCTGGTCGCGCCGGTTTGTTCCTTCGTTATGCCGCTACGCGGCTAAAGGGACCACCTAAAGCCAGGCAAGAATACGTCAGGCGGATAGTCAGATTACGGTATACCTTTGTAAGTAGGTGTGCAAAATTAGTGTTGATTAAATTCCTTGTAAATGCTTGATTATCAACACTAATAACTGATAACTAATAACGGATAACTACTTATCCTAAACAGCTTTCATCTGATGAAAAAAATTATAGCGCCGCTGCTTTTGTCTATTGTGTTCCTTTTGTCTTTCTGCAAAACCGCAACACCCACGAACGCGCCCAAACCTGCCGAACAGTACAACCAGGAGCAGGAACCGCCACTTATATCCACGCTGACCATCCCGGTGAATATTTCCGTGGATGAATTGGTGCGATCGCTCAATGCACGGCTTTCCGGGAGCGCGCTGTATGAAGATTATTCTTACACCGACAACGGCAATGACGGACTGATGATGAATGCCTGGAAAAGCCAGGATTTAACCTTGTTTTTCAGCGGAAATACGATCAAATACCGGGTACCGTTGAAATTATGGATCAAAAAAGACCTGGTAATGGGCGCCGCCGCCGAAGCGGAAGGCGAACTCGCCCTGAATTTTAAAACCACTTTCAGCATTAATTCGGATTGGACCATCAGCACCCAGACGGAGGTGGAATACCACGAGTGGATTTCCCGCCCTGTTTTAAAAACGGGTTTGGGCAATATCAACGTGGAAACGATTGCAAACCTCGGATTGAATCGCAGTAAAAAGACGCTGTCCAAAACCCTCGATCAGTTTGTCAGCCAGCAAATCAGTCTGCGACCTTATGTGCAGGAGGCCTGGACGGCTATACAGGAACCGATCCTGATGGACACCTTGTACCAGATGTGGGTGAAAACAACGCCGGTCGGGATCGCTATGACGCCCATCACGACCTTCAACAATGCTATCCGGGCTAAAATAGCAGTAGAATGCTTGAACGATGTCAATTTCGGGCAAAAACCTTCGTTTCGTGAAAATTCCACGCTGCCCAACCTGCGCCAAATCAGTGAAGCGCCCGACGATTACCAAGTGCGCATTGCGACGGATGTGCCTTTCCCGGAAGCGGAACGGCTGGCTAAAAACATGATGATCGGACAGGTATTTGAATCCGGAAAAAACAAGGTGAAGGTGGAAGATATCCAACTTTGGGGCAACAACGACAAGGTGGTGGTGAATTCGCGGCTCAGCGGCACTTTCAACGGGAATATTTACTTCATCGGCAGACCGGAATTCAATGCTGAGAAAAACCAGATTGAGGTAAAAGACCTTGATTTTCAGGTAGATACAAAAAACTTTCTCTTCCGAACCGCCTCCTGGATTTTTCAGGGCACGATCAAAAACCAGATGAAAAAAGCCATGACATTTCCCATGGAAGAAAATATCCGGGCCCTGAAAGCATCGGTGCAGGAATCGCTGAACTACTATGAAATACAACCCGGCGTCGTGCTCACCGGCACCGTGGATTCCGTAACGGTGGAAAATACGCGGGTGACGCCGACGAGCATCCGGGTGAATTTGTTTTCAAAGGGAAAGGTGAATGTGGATGTGAAGGGGTTGTGATACTTAACCATGCGCCATTTTCCAAACAGTAAAAACAGCTAACAGCGCCACCAGCAAACTCATTACAAACAATATCATCCGCCCCCAGCGATACTGGCTTTCGGCATTGGCCTCCGTGATGGTGACCAGGTAGTTGAACTGGTGCGGAATCTGCGACAACAAGGCCAACGCAACAGCAATGATGGTGGCTACGCCGGGCATCACAAAAATCGTTTTTTTGCTGCCGTAACCATCTGCCTGGCCCGAAAAGTTGAAGTGGGTCGCAATGGTATCCGGCAATTCCTGGTAATACTGTGCTGCCATAACCCACGCCAGGATCAATACTACAGCCGTGGCGACTTGAATTCCCGTTTCCCTGGTAGTGGGCGGGAGGTGTAAAATGGGCCGTTTTTGCATAAGGGAATTGCTTTT